>NZ_JBHYXD010000142.1:0-17008 GCF_042751995.1 Streptomyces sp. NPDC059371
GCACCGCTCACGGTGCGCGTCCTGCGGGGATGCGGGCGGACCACCCGGCCGGGGGACTTCCTCGCCGTCGCCTACGACCCGGAGGGCCGGATGCCGCCACGTGCTCTGGCCACGGGACCCGTGACGACGGGGCCACTGCGTGACCTGGCCGCCCTGGCCGCGGCCCTCCTCGCCGCATGCGTGCTCGCGGTCGTCCGCTCCCACCGCCTCACCACGGCGGGTTCCACCGCGTGACGCCACGGTCCGGCGGCCGTCGGCGCCGGTCGTCCGGGGGCGTCGGGCTGCCGAGAGTGCCTGAGCCGTCCCGCGCCGGGCGGGCTCACAGCCGGAGGATCACCAGCGCCGTGTCGTCGGTGATGCCGACGGGCGGGAGCAGGTCCGACAGCAGAGCGTCGGCGAGGGCCTCGGGCTCGGCCCGGCGGTGGTGGGTCAGCGCGGCGGCCAGGCGCCCGAGGCCCACGTCGATGTCCTCGCGGCGCCGTTCGATCAGACCGTCGGTGTACAGGACGAGGGTGTCGCCCGCGGTGAAGTCCGTCGCGGCCTCGGGGCGCTCCACATGTTCGGGCCGGGCTCCCAGCGGCGGGTCGGTCGCCCCGTCCAGGAACTCCACGCTCCCGTCACCGCGCAGGAGAGCCGGCGGAGGATGCCCGGCGCTGCTGTACCGGATGGTGTGGGTCTCCCAGTCGATCCAGGCCGTCACCGCCGTGGTGGACTCGGCGCCCTCCACGGAACGCGCGTACAGCCCGAGCACCTCCAGGGCGCGTGCGGGACCTTCGGCGGCACGGGACGCGGCACTGAGGGCACTGCGCAACTGGCCCATGACGCAGGCGGCGGAGAGGCCGTGGCCCACGACATCGCCCACGGCGACCGCCATCCGCCCGTCGTTCAGCGTCACCAGGTCGTACCAGTCACCGCACACGTTCAGCGAACTGGTGGCCGGCCGGTAGCGCACGGCCGCGCGGTGTGGCCCGGACTGGTCGGGTGAGGGAAGCAGCGCGTCCTGGAGGGCGACGGCCACCTCCCGCTCCCGGGCGTGGGCACGCCGCAGGCGCTCGTTGAGCTGGTGCAGTTCGCGGGCCCGCGTGAACAGATCGATCTCCAGCAAGGGGCTCCGGCCGCCCTGCTCGAGCCCGCCGCGGGCGCGGATGAACTCGGTGACCTCCTCCACCCGGTGGACCACCAGGGCCACGGTGCCGTCCTCGTGGAGCACGGGGGCGTTGACCGGGCTCCAGTACCGCTCCTCCCAGACACCCGGCCGGTCCAGGGACTGCACGTCGTAGCGCTGCAGGGCCATGGCGTCGCGTTCCCCGGACTCCACCACCCGGCTCAGGGACGCCGCCAGGTTCCGCATCCCGGTGGAGGCGGGGTCGCCCGGCCGGTCGGGAAAGACGTCGAAGAGGTACCGGCCGACCAGTTGCTCCCGGGAGCGCCCGGAATTGCTCAGGTAGTCGTCGTTGGCGTCCACGAAGACCATCTCGGGGGTGAGCAGGGCGACCATGCCGGGCAGGGCGTGGAAGACACCGCGGAAGTCGATCTCCGCTCCCGTCACTGGTTCACCGCCTCATGCCGCTGCCCTGGCCCTGCTCACGGTGGAAGCGGCGGAGCACCTTGCCCTGCCCCACCGGCCCTGGGCATGACCGCGACCACGCCCAGGGCACACGCATGGTGCAGTGTTCCCATCAGGCCACCGGTCCGCGCCCGGTGCAACCGCAGGGGTGCCCGGGCCGCGCCCGGCGTGCCCGGTCCGCCCGGGGAGAGCGGGTGTCCAGGCGTTCACCGAAGCGCCCTGGGGCAGTTGCTCCATACGGGGTCACTGTGAATTTCAGGGACGGCTGAACACAACGCGACCCGCGCGCGTATAGGGCCGGGGGATTTCCATGTCGAGCCGACCACGACGCGTAGGAGCACCACCTTGGGACGCAACAAGCGCAGACGCCCAACGGGCGCACGCCGCGCGACCTCTGCAGCTTTCGCACTGATACTGGGCGGAGGCGGACTCGTAGGAATCAACGTCTACGCCTCGGCGTCCGAGACCGGCGCGACGGACGCGCAGGTCCTGTCCGCCGGCTCCGCCACCATCGACTGCCCTGACGTCGGCGACCAGTTGAAGACGGTCCCGGACGCCGCCAAGGAGGGCGTCGACAAGGAACTCGGCGACCTGGACCAGCAGATCGCCGAGGCGTACCGGCAACTCCAGGCCCAGGCCGACCAGATGCAGCAGAACGGCGACAGCGGCGCCGACGCCGTCATGAATCCGCTGAAGGAGAAGCGGGCCGAGTCGATCGGCCGCATCGTGGCCGCCATCGACGCCGCGGGCGACCCGCCGAGCGGGCTCGACGGTTTCGCGGCCTGCACACTGCGCCCTTCCGGCAACCAGCCCGGCACCGGGGCGGACACCGGCCAGAGCGCCGCGCCGCAGGACCAGGGCGGCGGCGCGTCACCGAGCGCGAGCGCCGCGCCGCAGGACCAGGGCGGCCAGCAGCAGGGCGCCCCGGCCGGCAACGGCCCGGTGGCAGCCGACTACGCCGACATCAAGTCCGTCCAGCCCAACGCGCAGAACCCGCAGCCCCAGGCCGACGCCTCCCAGGGCGAGTTCGTCTCCAGCTGCGGTGTGAACGCCAACGGCCTGTTCAACTCGGACAACGTGATCGTGGCTCCCGGTGTCACCAACGGCGCCCACCACTTCCACGACTACATCGGCAACCAGTCCAACACCGCGTTCGCCAGTGACGACGACCTGGCCAAGGCCGACACCTCCTGCCAGGACAAGGGCGACAAGTCCTCGTACTACTGGCCCGTGGTGCGCCTCCAGAACGGCAAGCAGGAACGCGACGCGGGAGCCCCCGGAGGCGGGACCGAGGGCAACGCCGGTCAGATCGTCACGCCCAAGCAGGTCACGCTGACCTTCGTCGGCAACCCGCGCAGCAAGGTCACGGCCATGCCCCGCCTGCTGCGCATCATCACCGGCGACGCCAAGGCGTTCGTCAACGGGCCCGCGAACGCCAATGCCTCCTGGAGCTGCACCGGCTTCGAGGACCGGCAGTTGAAGGACAAGTACCCGCTGTGCCCGCAGGGCAGCGACGTGGTGCGCACCTTCAAGTTCCAGAGCTGCTGGGACGGCGCGAACATCGACAGCGCCAACCACCGTACCCACGTGGCCTTCGCGGACGCCCAGGGCAACTGCCCGGCCAATTTCAAGGCCATTCCGCAGTTGGTGCAGCGCATCGTCTACGCCATCGACGCGCCGAGCCTGCAGGACGGTGGCCGTACGGCGCCGCTGTTCGCGGTCGACTCCTTCCCCGAGAACCTCCACAAGCCGGTCACGGACCACGGCGACTTCATCAACGTCTTCGACGAAGGCACCATGAACGACGTGGTCGACTGCATCAACAGTGGCAAGAAGTGCGGTGCGGGCGCCGGCAACGGGGGCGGCAACGGCAACGGCAACGGGGGTGGGCAGCAGGAGGACCCGCCTGCCACCGACGAGCCGTCGCAGACCGCCGACCCGAACCCGTCCGAGGCGGACCCGAACCCGTCGGAGAGCGCTGACCCGAATCCGTCCGAGGCGGACCCGAACCCCTCGGAAGCGGACCCGAACCCCTCCGAGAACCCTTCCGAGGAGCCGGCGCCCACCGCGGACGACGGCAAGGGCGGAAACGCGGGTGACAACGGCGACGGCCAGACCGCCGAGCCCACCGAGGAAGCGCCGGGCACCGAGCCGGCCGGGGACGACGCCCCCACCGCCACGGTGGAGCCCAAGTCCGACGTGACGTCCTCGCCGCGGGAGACCGCGGGCGACGACCAGGGTGGCGAGGTGGGTACACCCGCGCAGACGCAGCCCGCGGCCGAGTCCTACCCGCCGGCCACTTCGGGGATCGAACCGCAGGCGGTCGGGACCGGCGGGCTCGCCGAGACCGGGGCGAACCTGTGGCCGGGCATCATCGGCGGGATCTGCGTGCTCGCCGGCGCCTTCGTGCTCTACCGGATCCGGCGCACCTACGGGTGACACGGACCGGCCCGGTACGGGCGACTTCCGAGGGATGAACCCTGACGGGCGAAACCCGCCGGACGAGTCCTGACGGACGAGTTCCGAACGACGAGTTTGAGGGGGGGGGGGGGGGGGGGAGAAAAAACCCCCCACCCCCACCCCCCGCAGAGGGGGGGGCGCGCGCACCGCGGGCGGGGGGGCCCCCCCCGGGGCGGGGCCTCTGCCGGGGTTTTCTCCCCCGGCGGTGTTGGGGGGCGGTGTAGACCTGTGAAGACAGGCCACGAGCCCCCTCGGCCGTGTTCCGGGCTGCCGTCTCGACCGGCGGTGTGCGCCGATTCACAGCATGCTGGTGTGAGACGCGATCATGTCGTCCACATTGGGGAAGGCGAAGCTCCATGGACGCATCAGAGCAGGCACCGGATGACCGGCCCCTCGACCTGTACCTCGAAATGCTCCGCCTGCGCATGGATCCGGCGGACTACGCGCTCTTGCTGCGCATGGTCGAGCCCGTACTCGAAGCGATCAGGGAGGAGAGGGTGGGAGCGATCGAACTGTGTCTCGACGGCGAGGAACCCGACAGCGTCCCGCAGGAGGTCCGTGACGAGGCGTCCCTCGTGGTCGCCGTGGCCGTCACGGGACGTCTGGACAACCGGATCGTCGAGCTGGAGACCGAGGAGATCGGTGTCGTCCGGGTCGTCACGGACTCGGGCACGGCGGACGATCCCGAGCGGTGCAAGGAGATCGCCGACTTCATCGGCGAGCGGCACCGTCAGGACGAGGAGCTGCGGGGTATCGCCGAGGTGAGCGGTCTGCCCACCGACGTGTGACCTCTCGCGGAGCATTCCGGCATCGCCCGCGGGCGATCATGGTCCTGGGACCGGAAAAGATGACGTAGAGTTGTGTTCACCGACGCGGGGTGGAGCAGCTCGGTAGCTCGCTGGGCTCATAACCCAGAGGTCGCAGGTTCAAATCCTGTCCCCGCTACTCGAAGACAGAGGGGCCGACACACGTGTCGGCCCCTCTGTCGTGTGTTCCGCCTCGTCCGCCCGGACCCGTGAGTCGTCGGAACGTACGAGAGTGTGCTCATTCGTCATGGACGCGGCGCCAGGTGCCGCCACAATCTCCCCATGACGAAGATCGAAGCTGTCGCGGAGCGCGTCGTGGCCGCCGCTCGCGCCCGCGGCAACCAAGGACTGGCGCTGATCGCCGTGGACGGCATGGGCGGGTCGGGCAAGTCGACCCTGGCGTCGGCCGTGGCCCGGCTCGGCGATGCCGTGGTCGTGCACGGAGACGACTTCTACCGTCCGATGGACGCGGACGAACGCGCCGCACTGACCCCCGCCGAGGGCTACGACCGCTACTTCGACTGGCAGCGGCTGCGCGACGAGGTCCTCACCCCGCTCGCCACCGGCCACGACGCGCACTACCGGCGCTACGACTGGCCGACCGGGTCCCTGGCGACGGACGAGCTGTGCGCCGTCCCCTGTGATGGCATCGTCCTCGTCGAGGGCGTCTACACGGCCCGGCCCGAACTCGTCGACCACTACGACCTGGTCGTCTACGTCGACACCCCGCCCGAAGAGTCCATGCGCCGGCTGCGGGCCCGTGGTGACGATCACGGACCGATCGACTGGGAGGCCCGCTGGCGCCTGGCCGAGGAGCACTACCTGACCACGACCCGCCCCCGGGACAGGGCTCATCTCGTGGTCCCCGGGCACTGAGCGCAGGCGGCCGGACCACAAGGGACACCGCCCTCGGTCGGACGGTCACACCGCGTACAGGCCGTACGAGGCGAAGACGGAGCGGGCTTCGGCGATCTGGGCGGCGCTCGGGACGGGAGTGGAGGCGAGGGTGAAGTTCATGCCGAGGCCGGCCCACTTGTCGGCGCCGAACTTGTGGAAGGGCAGGACGTCGACACGGGTGACGTTGCCGAGGGACGCCGTGAAGGCGGCGACTCCCGCCACGTTCTCCGGGGGGTCGGTCAGTCCAGGGACCAGGACGAAGCGGACCCAGACCTCCTTGCCGAGTTCGGCCAGGCGACGGGCGAAGACCAGCGTCGGCTCCAACTGACGGCTGGTGAGGCGCATGTAGAGCTCGCGGTCCCAGGACTTGATGTCCAGGAGCACCAGGTCGACGCTGTCCAGAAAGGCGTCGGTGGCGCGGGCGCCGAGGAAGCCGGAGGTGTCCAGGGCCGTGTGCAGGCCCAGGTCGTCGTGGCAGCGGCCCAGGATCTCGCCGATGAAGTCCGGCTGGAGCATCGGCTCCCCTCCGCTGACGGTGAAGCCGCCGCCGGCGGCGCGGATGAACGGTACGTACTTGGCCGCCTCCGCGACGACCTCGTCGGTCGTGGCGCGCTTGCCGTTGCTCATCCGCAGGGTGTCGGGGTTCTGGCAGTACAGACAGGCCAGCGGGCAGCCGGCCACGAAGAGGACGAAACGGGTGCCGGGACCGTCGACACCGGTGGAGACGTCCCAGGAGTGCACCGATCCGGTGAGCGGCCCGGTGCCGCGCCGCGGGACGGCCTGCTCGACCGGTCTGTCGGGGTCGGTGGAGACGATGGGCAGGAGAGCGTGTCCCGGCTGGATCAGGGTCATGGCGAAGCCTCCTTCCGTCGTGGCGGTTCCCGGGGAGCGCGGTACGCGGTACGCGGTCCGCGCTTCCCGGGAGGCCGACGGCTACAGCGACCCGTGGAAGGTGCGGCCCAGCACGTCGAGCTGCTGCTCGCGTGTCAGCCGTACGAAGTTGACCGCGTAACCGCTGACCCGGACGGTGAGCTGCGGGTACTTCTCCGGATGCTCCATCGCGTCCATCAGCGTGTTCCGGTTGAGCACGTTGACGTTCATGTGGAAGCCCTGGGAGGTGACGAAGCCGTCCAGGACTCCCGCCAGGTTGCGGATCCGGTCCTCGGGGGTGCGCCCCAGCGCGTCGGGGGTGATCGTGTTCGTGAGCGAGACGCCGTCCTCCGCCTGCTCGTAGGGCAGCTTGGCCACCGACAGCGCGCTGGCCACGTAACCGTGGGTGTCACGGCCGTTCATCGGGTTGGCGCCCGGCGAGAACGGCTCGCCCGCGCGGCGGCCGTCGGGGGTGTTGCCGGTCTTCTTCCCGTACACCACGTTCGAGGTGATGGTGAGCACCGACTGTGTGTGCTCGGCGCCCCGGTAGGTGGGGTGCTTGCGCACCTTGCGCATGAACTCCTCGACCAGCCACACCGCGATCGCGTCGGGCCGCTCGTCGTTGTTGCCGTACGCCGGGTAGGCGCCCTCGATGCGGAAGTCCACGGCCAGTCCCGTCTCGTCCCGCACCGGAACGACCTCGGCGTACTTGATCGCCGACAGGGAGTCCGCGGCGACCGAGAGCCCGGCGATGCCGCACGCCATCGTGCGCCGGATATCACGGTCGTGGAGTGCCATCTCCAGCCGTTCGTAGGCGTACTTGTCGTGCATGTAATGGATGACGTTGAGGGCGTGGACATAGGTCTCGGCCAGCCACTCCATCTGCTCGTCGAGCTTGCTCAGCACCTCGTCGTAGTCCAGGGTCGCGCTGGTGACCGCCCCGGTGGCCGGGCCGACCTGGGCGCCGGACACCTCGTCCCGGCCGCCGTTGATCGCGTACAGCAGTGTCTTGGCGAGATTGACCCGGGCGCCGAAGAACTGCATCTGCTTGCCGACCTCCATCGCCGAGACACAGCAGGCGATGGCGGTGTCGTCACCGAAGCGCGGGCGCATCAGTTCGTCGGACTCGTACTGCAGGCTGGAGGTGTCGATCGAGACCTGCGCGCAGAACTCCTTGAAGCCCTGCGGAAGCGCCGGAGACCAGAACACCGTCATGTTCGGCTCGGGCGCGGGCCCCAGGTTGTACAGGGTCTGCAGATAGCGGAAGGAGGTCCGGGTGACCAGGGTGCGGCCGTCCGAACCGATGCCGCCGATGGACTCCGTGACCCAGGTCGGGTCGCCGGAGAACAGCTCGTCGTACTCCGGGGTGCGCAGGAACCGCACGATCCGCAGTTTGACGATGAAGTCGTCGACGATCTCCTGCGCCGCGCTCTCGTCGAGGATCCCGGCGTCGATGTCCCGCTGGAGGTAGGCGTCGAGGAAGGTGGAGGTGCGGCCGAGGGACATCGCCGCGCCGTTCTGCTCCTTCACCGCCGCGAGGTAGGCGAAGTACAGCCACTGCACGGCCTCGCGGCCGGTGCTCGCCGGGACCGAGATGTCGGATCCGTAGGAGGCGGCCATCTCCTTCAGCTCGCCCAGCGCGCGGATCTGCTCGGAGATCTCCTCGCGTTCGCGGATCACCTCCTCCATGCGTGAGGCGTCGCGGGGCATGGCGTCCAGACCGGCCTTCTCCTCCCGCTTGGCCTCGATCAGCCGGTCGACGCCGTACAGCGGGACCCGCCGGTAGTCGCCGATGATGCGGCCCCGGCCGTAGGCGTCGGGCAGGCCGGTGACGATGCCCGCCTTCCGGGCCGCCCTGATCTGCGGGGTGTACGCGTCGAACACCCCGGCGTTGTGGGTCTTGCGGTACTGGGTGAAGACCTTCTCCAGCTCCGACGAGACGGGATAGCCGTAGGTCTGCAGAGCCCCGGCCACCATCCGCCAGCCACCGAAGGGCATGATCGCCCGCTTCAGGGGGGCGTCGGTCTGGAGACCGACGATCAGCTCCCGGTCCTGGTCGATATAGCCCGGCGGGTGGGCGGTGATGGTGGACGGGACGTCGTACGACACGTCCAGGACGCCCTTGGCGCGCTCGTCCGGGAACAGATCGGTGATCTTCTTCCACACGGCCGTGGTGCGCTCGGTGGGACCGGCCAGGAAGGACTTGTCACCTTCGTACGGGGTGTAGTTCTGCTGGATGAAGTCCCGTACGTTGATCTCGTCCCGCCACAGACCTCCCCGGAAGCCGTCCCAGGCGCTGCGGACGGCCCGCTGCTGCTGCGTGGTCATCGGTGTACGACTCCTTCTCGGTCGATCGGGGTCTCGTCGTTCCCGCGCTCTCCGCGGGGGCTCACACCGGGTCGCCGTAGTAGGCGCGGCGCATCAGTTCCTGCATGTCGGCCAGCATCGGCAGCCTCGGGTTGGCGGGCGCGCACTGGTCCTCGTACGCGTTCATCGCCTGCTCGGGCAGGGCGTCCAGGAACGCCGCCTCGTCGACCCCGGCGTCCTTGAACGACCGCGGGATGCCGACCCTCTCGCGCAGTTCCTCCAGCGCGTGGGCCAGGGACTCCACACCCTCCTCCGGGGTGTCGGCCGGCAGGTTCAGCATCCGGGCGACGTCCTGGTAGCGCTCGGGCGCGATGTACTCGTGGTACTTCGGCCAACTGGTGACCTTCGTGGGCGCCGACCCGTTGTAGCGGACGACGTGCGGCAGCAGCAGCGCGTTGGTGCGGCCGTGGGCGACGTGGAAGGTCGCGCCCAGGGTGTGCGCCATGGCGTGCACGACGCCGAGGAACGCCGAGCCGAAGGCCATGCCGGCGATGGTGCCCGCGTTGTGCATGCGTTCCCGGGCCACGGGGTCGTTCGGCCCGTTGACCACGGCCGGTTCGAGGTTGTCGAAGATCAGCCGGATGCCCTGGAGCGCCAGCCCGTCGGTGAAGTCGTTGGCGTACACCGAGACGTAGGTCTCCAGACAGTGCGTGAGCGCGTCGAATCCGGAGTCCGCGGTGATGGCCCTGGGCAGGTTGAGCGTGAGCGCCGGGTCGCAGATGGCGACGCTCGGCGTCAGCGCGTAGTCGGCCAGCGGGTACTTCTGCCCGGTGGCGGTGTCGGTGATGACGGCGAACGGGGTGACCTCGCTGCCGGTGCCCGAGGTGGTGGGGATGCACACCAGGTCGGCCTTCGCGCCCAGGTCGGGGAAGGTGAAGGCGCGCTTGCGGATGTCGAAGAACTTCTCCTTCAGGTCGCCGAACTCGACCTCCGGGTGTTCGTACATCAGCCACATCACCTTGGCCGCGTCCATCGGCGAACCGCCGCCGAGGGCGATGATGGTGTCCGGCTCGAAGTGGCGCATCATCTCGGCGCCCGCGCGTACGGTGTCGATGCTCGGGTTGGGCTCGACGTTGTCGATGACCCGGACCTCGGTGGGCTCGCTGCGGCGCCGCAGTACGGTGCGGATCCGCTCCAGGTGGCCGATCTCCACCATGGTCTTGTCGGTGACGACGACGACCCGGCTGCCGCGGCGCATGTCGGCGAGGTACTTGATGGAGTCGCGCTCGAAGTAGATCTTCGAGGGGATCTTGAACCACTGCATGTTGTTGTTCCGCCGCCCGATCCGCTTGATGTTGATCAGGTTCAGCGCGGTGACGTTCCCGGAGACCGAGTTGCTGCCGTACGAGCCGCAGCCCAGCGTCAGGGACGGCATGAACGCGTTGTAGACGTCACCGATTCCGCCCTGCGAGGTGGGCGCGTTCCAGATCACCCGGCAGGCCTTGACCGCATGCCCGTACTCCTCGGCGAAGGCCGGGTCCTCGGTGTGTACGGCGGCCGAGTGGCCCAGACCGTTGAACTCCACCATCTCCGTGGCCAGCCGCACCCCGTCGGCCCGGCTGTCCACCGTCAGCACGGCCAGCACCGGGCAGAGCTTCTCCCGGGTCATCGGCTCCTCGACGCCGACCTCGGAGACCTCGACCAGGAGCACCGAGGTGTCCTCGGGCACCTCGAATCCGGCGCCCCCGGCGATGGCGACCGCGCTCTGTCCCACGATGTCGGCGTTCAACTGGGCGCCCGCGCAGTCGCGTCCGCCCTGCTGTTCGGCGCCGACACCGAACAGGTACGCCTCCAGCAGCGCCTTCTCCTGGTCGTTGACCGTGTACGCCTTGAGTTTGCGGAACTCCCCGATGGCCTCGTCGCGGATCTCCCGGTCGAGGATCACGGCCTGTTCGGAGGCGCACACCATGCCGTAGTCGTAGGTCTTGGAGAGCACCACGTCGTTGACCGCACGCCGTATCCGGGCGCTCTTCTCTATGTACGCGGGCACGTTGCCGGCCCCGACGCCCAGCGCGGGCTTGCCGCAACTGTAGGCGGCCCGGACCATCGCGTTGCCCCCCGTGGCCAGGATCGACGCCACCCCGGGATGGTTCATCAGGGCGCTGGTGGCCTCCTTGGAAGGCCGCTCGATCCACTGCACGCAGTGCGCGGGGGCTCCGGCGCGCACGGCCGCGTCCCGGACGATCCGGGCGGCCTCCGCGGAGCAGTTCTGCGCGGCCGGGTGGAAGCCGAAGATGATCGGGTTGCGGGTCTTCAGCGCCATCAGGGCCTTGAAGATGGTGGTGGACGTGGGGTTGGTGACCGGGGTGACGCCCGCGATCACCCCGACGGGCTCGGCGATCTCCACGATCCCGTCGATGTCGTCGCGGCGGATCACCCCGACGGTCTTCACGCCCTTCATCGAGTGGGTGATGTTCTCGCAGGCGAAGATGTTCTTGACGGCCTTGTCCTCGAAGACGCCGCGCCCGGTCTCCTCGACCGCCATCATGGCGAGCCGGGTGTGCTCGGCGAGCGCGGCCAGACTGGCCTTCTTCACTATGTGGTCGATCTGCTCCTGGGTGTAGTCGGCGTACTCGTCCAGTGACTCCAGGCCGCGAGCGACCAGCTCGTC
Source organism: Streptomyces sp. NPDC059371 (assembly GCF_042751995.1). Lineage (NCBI taxonomy): Bacteria > Bacillati > Actinomycetota > Actinomycetes > Kitasatosporales > Streptomycetaceae > Streptomyces > Streptomyces sp. NPDC059371. The sequence goes on from NZ_JBHYXD010000142.1 coordinate 11,579, forward strand.
CACGTCCTGCCCGACCCCGGCGGAACCGGATCGGGCGGCGGGAGCGGTGGCCGCTCCGGCCCCGGAGGTGTGCTGGCCGTCCCTCTTCTTGCGGCTGGTCATCGGATCACCCTTCGAGTCGAGGTGTGCCGAAACAGCCGGGCTTCAGCGGCTCCGGATTGATTCCAGCCTCGCACCGCGGGCCCGATCGTGCAGCCGGGCGGAACCCCGCCTTCCGGCACGTGCGTGGCACGTGACGGACGGTGTCGGAGCGCGGATTGTCGGGCGTCCGGAGGGCGGTCGGCCGTCGGCGCGGCCCGGGGTGCTTGCGGTGGCGCCTGGCGGCGCGGCCGGTGGTGCTTGCGGTGTCGGCGGGCCGCGGGGCAGGGTGCGGGGTGTGCCTACTCTGCTGATCGTGCATCACACGCCCTCGCCCAACTGCCAGGCCATGTTCGAAGCCGTGCTCTCCGGCGCGACGGCGCCCGAGATCGAGGGCGTCCAGGTGGTGCGGCGGGCGGCGCTGGAGGCCACCGCGTCGGACGTGCTGGCCGCCGACGGCTATGTGCTCGGCACCCCGGCCAACCTCGGCTACATGTCGGGCGCGCTGAAGCATTTCTTCGACCAGGTCTACTACCCGTGCCTGGACGCGACGGCCGCGCGCCCCTTCGGCTACTACGTGCACGGCGGGAACGACGTCACGGGGGCGGTGCGCGGAATCGAGTCCGTGACGACGGGCCTCGGTTGGCGCCGTGCGGCCGAGGCGGTGAAGGTGACCGGCGAGCCGGACAAGGGCGACATCGAGGCGTGCTGGGAGCTCGGCGCGACCCTCGCGGCCCAACTGATGCACTGAGCCCGCCCGTTGAGGCCGAAGAGAGCCGACGCCGCTACCGGGTGCCGGAGTCGGCCGGGACGAAGGTGCGGGCCAGGTGGGCCGTCAGCTCCGCAGCCGTCGGCGGGCGGAGGCGGGCGCCGATGTATCCGTCCGGGCGGACCAGGAAGGCGGTCGCCCCGTCGGAGACCCCGTAGAGACGGGCGAACTCGCCGAGCGTGTCGACGTACGCCGGCGGGCCGGAGCTGTCCGGGGCGCTCCCGGCGGGCCGGATCAGACAGGTGCCGACCCGCCCTCCGGAGAACTCGCCCGCCACATCCGCGAGTTGACGGCCCTGCTCGCCGTCCCCGTAGACGAGCAGGACGTGCCCGCGGTCGCGCAGGAGGTCGTACAGGCGCAGCGGGAAGGCGGCGATGTGCGCCGTGAGGCCGGTGCAGTCGGGTGCCCGGTCGCCCGGCCGGGGGCCGGGGCCTTCGGAGGCCGGGCCCACGAGAGGGCTGTCGCGGTAGCCGACGAGGAGCTGTGCCTCGCGGAGCATCACGGTCCCCGGGTCGTCCGGGTCGGCCTGGACACCGTGCGCCGCGTGGCGGACCGTGCGCGCGACGACCTCCTCGCCCACGGGCCGCCGCTCGGCGTCGTAACTGGCCGCCAGTTCGTGGTGCGCGCCGCCCTCGACGGCGAGGGCGAGCTTCCAGGCCAGGTTCCAGGCGTCCTGGATACCCGTGTTCATGCCCTGGGCGCCGGTCGGCGGGTGGATGTGCGCCGCGTCGCCCGCGACGAAGACGCGGCCGTCGCCGTAGCGGTCGACGATCCGGTGGCTGATGCGGAAGACCGAGGACCAGCGCAGGCGGGAGGCGGTCGCGGGCCGGGGGGACATCCGGTCCAGCACCGCCTGGATGTCCGGGAGCGAGGGCGCGACGCTGCCGTCCAGGCCGTGGGCGATGCCGTCCGCCGGACCGCCCGGCCCGTCGTCCCGCGCCGCGGCGGAGAGTTCGGGCGGGACCTTCATCGAGGTCCGGTACCGGTTGTCGCCGGGCAGCGGGATGCACACCAGGATGTCGTCCACCGCGCCGTCGCCGTTGTGGTGCATGGCACGGACGCCGTAGCCCGGCGGCATGTCCCAGTCCACCTCCACGTCGCCGAGCATGTACTCCTCGGGGAACGCGCTCCCCTCGAAGGTGAGACCCAGCTTCTTGCGTACGATGCTGTGCGCGCCGTCGCAGCCCACCAGATAGCGCGCCCTGACCTCTTCCTCGGCCCCGGACGCCGACCGCAGGGTTACGGTCACACCGTCGGCGTCCTGGCTGAACGAGACCAGTTCCGTGTCCCGTTCGATCCCGGTTCCGAACCGTGCGAGATGTTCCTCGAGGATGCGTTCGGTCTCGTACTGCGGCAGGGCGGCGAAGCCGTACGGCACCTCGGGCGGCAGGGCGAAGTCGATCCGGGCCTTCTCGGAGCCGTTGACGTAGGCGAGCTGCCCGTACATCGGTGCCGCCGCCTCCAGGACGGTGCGGGTGAGCCCCATGTGGTCCCAGATCTCCAGCGTGCGCGGCTGGATGCCCACCGCCTTCGCGTACGGGAGCCGCTCCGGAAGCCGGTCGACGATACGGCAGCGGACCCCGCGGCGGCGCAGCTCCACGGCCGCGGTGAGACCCACGGGGCCCGCACCCGCCACCACGACATCGGTTCCGAAGGTGTGGGCCACGGAAGCCTCCCTGGGTGTGCCCCCTGCGTCGAGTCGATCTCCCTCCATCGTGGCCCCGGGGCGACCGGCCCTGCCACCGGGCACGTGTGTGAGGAGCGAGCCGGGTCGCCCCGGCGCCGGTGTCTCAGCGTTGTGCGGGAGGGGGCGATCCGTCGGTGGGAAGCCGGTGATGGCCGTCCAGGGGGCGGTGGGCGAGGCGGAGGTGGTGCGCGGCGACGCGTTCGATGACCAGGAAGGCGGCGTCGTCGCCGGGCTGGTCGCCGATGTGCCGGACGAGGTCGTCGTGGATCTGGCGCAGCAGGACGTCGGGGTTGGAGGCGGTGAAGCCGGCGACCCGCTCGGCCAGGGGGTAGAAGGTGCCGTCAGGTGAGCGGGCCTCGATCACGCCGTCGGTGTACAGCAGCAGGAAGTCGCCGGCCTCGAAGACGAACGGATCGGTGTGGTGGCTGGACGCGGGCAGCTCGCACATGCCCAGCGGGGGCACGGGATACCGTGCCTGCAGGACGCTCACCTGGTGATCACGCAGGAGCAGCGGCGGCGGATGACCGCAGTTGATCATTTCGACCTGCGTGCCGTCGTCGGCGATGTCGAGAACGAGGGCCGTGACGAAGTGTTCGCCCGGGTCGTGCTCGGTGTCGGCCACCTCGTCCAGGTCCCGGCACACGCTCACCTCGAGGGCCGCCGTCAGTTCCGGCAGGGTGTCGTAGCGGTGGGCGCCCTCCCGGAAGGCGCCCAGCACCACCGAGGCCTCGCCGATGGCGGCCAGCCCCTTGCCCCGGACGTCCCCGATGATGACGCGGGTGGACGCGTCGGCGGCCCGGGTGACCGCGAACAGGTCGCCGCCGATCTGCGTGTCGTCGTCGGCGGCCAGATACAGCCAGGCCACGCGCAGCGGACCGATCCGGCGAGGTGGCGGCCGCAGCAGAACCCGTTGCGCGGTCTCGGCCACGGAGCGCGCCCGCACCAGCTCCTGGGCGCGTCGCTCCCGTACCCGACACACGAACACGACCAGGGCGGAGAGCACCACCAGCGCGATCAGCTGGGCGATGTGATTGGTGGTGCCGATTCCGCCGTGGAGGAAGGCGACGACCACCTGGGCGGCGACCGCGAGGAGACCGACCAGAGCCGTCAGCCCGGGGCCCGCGAGCGAGGCCGTGAGGGTCGGCGCGATGACGAGCAGGGGCCCCAGGTGCACGTCGGTGGGGGAGCGGATGTCCACCACGGTGATCACGACGATCAACGCGAGCGGGATCGCCACCAGACCGCGGCCCGACGGTTGTTCCACGAGACGGTCCATTGACATGCGCCGGATACCCACATGCCCCATTTTGTACCTGTTTCCGTGGCTACGGGGTTCCATGCGGTGTTCACCGTCGGCGAGTCCGGCGCGAGCGCCGGTACTCGGGTGACCTGTTGGAGCGGCCTCGGGCGGGGCCCGGGGCGCGCGATGCCGGGTCCGTGAGGGGCCGGCGTCAGTTCCACAACGGGTAGCTGACCTTCTGCGCGTACCCGTCCGGGTGGTTCTGGGTGTAGGTCAGCGTCATCTGCGTGTAGTGCCGCAGGTGAGGCTCCTTCTTCCACTGCTGCGGGTGGTCCAGCCGGACGACGACCGGGTACGAGTGGAACTTGCCCGCCGCGCAGTACGGCTTGCAGTCGTTCACCATGTTCACGCCCCGGGCGACCGCGGAGTTCTGGTTCCACTGCGACCAGTGGAGCGAGACGAGACGGCTGTTGCCGTCGCCGCAGGCCAGGATGAACTCGGCGGGGCGCACGTCCGGATGCCAGAAGCAGTCCACGAGGACGGGAGGCGCCTGGCGCTGCCGCGCCGTGTGCGCGGCCGCGTGCGAGGTCGCGGGGGTGGCGGAAGCGGTACCCATCACCGCTGTGAGCGCCGCGGCCGCGCAGATGGTGAACGCGGTCCGGATCGAGTTTGTGCGCATATCAGCTCCGTGCGGGACGCTCTTTCGTGTGGCCGCCGTTGTGTCGGCTCTGGCTCGACGCTACGGCCTCGGAATGTGATGTACCACTCATTCGGATGAACGATGCCATTTCGTAAGAAGAGGTCGACATCGGTACACAGGGTGACGCATCGGAACGCCCCGCGACCGTGCCGGTCGGGCCGTAGAATTCGTCCGTGATGAATAAACCCGGTGCGCAGCGCGGTCGCAGGCCGGGAACCCCGGACACCCGGGCCGCGATCCTGGAGGTCGCCCGGCGCCGCTTCCTCGAGGACGGCTATCACGCGGTGACCCTCCGGTCCGTCGCCGGCGAGGCCGAGGTCGATCTCGCTCTGATCAGCTACTACTTCGGGTCGAAGAAGGGGCTGTTCGGCGCCGCGCTGGCGCTGGGCGCGAACCCGGCCGAACTCCTCGCGCGGGTCGTGCAGGAAGGGGACCTCAGCACATTCCCCGAACGGGTCGTCCGCCAGGTCGTCGCCGTCTGGGACCATCCCGTGACGGGCCCGCCCCTGCTCGCGATGATGAAGACCGCGATCGACGACGACTCCCTCGGCGCACTGGTGAAGGAGGCGCTGGAGCGCGAGATCGTCGACAGGATCGCGACCCTCGTGCCGGGACGGGACGCCCGGCACCGTGCCACCGCGTTCACCACCGTGATCGCCGGGCTGATCGCCACCCGCTATCTGCTGCGCCTGGAGCCGATCGCCTCCATGACGACCGACGAGCTGGTCCGCCTCATGAGCCCGCAACTGCGGCAGGCCCTGCGCGGCCCCGGACGCCCCGCACGGGACACCCGGCCCACGGGGAGACCCGCGCCGCGCCCCTGACGCGCCGTTCCGCGCGGTCCCGAGGGGCGGGGCCCCGGAGGCCGGTGTCGCGCCCCGCGCCGTCGAGCCGTTCCGCTCATCCCGTGGCTGCCCCCGAGGCACGAAAGCCCGGTGCCCCGCACTGGGCGGGGC
>NZ_JBHYXD010000143.1:0-17006 GCF_042751995.1 Streptomyces sp. NPDC059371
AACAAGACTTACGGCACCATGGCCGGCGTCATTGTCTTCCTGGTGTGGCTGTGGATCAGCAACCTGGCCATCCTCTTGGGCCTGGAGTTCGACGCTGAAGCCGTACGCCAACGGGCCGTCGCCGGCGGCCACCCGCCCCAGGCCGAGCCCTACACGCAGCCGCGTGACACCCGCAAGTGGGACGCAGACGACCTACGGCACATGGAAAAGAGCCGTGAGCAGTCCCAGGCATAGGACGCCAGGTGGGCTGCTGGCATCACTCCGCCTGGCCGCCGCTGCGGGCGTCACCGTGCTGTGGCTGGCCAGCCGCTCCAAGAAGGGCTAGACAGGATGAAGGCCTCGAATATCGTCTACAAGCCAGTGGGACTCGCGCTGGGAGCCATCAGCGGAATGATCGCTGGAGCCGTCTTCAAACAGACGTGGAAAGTACTTGCGCACGACCAGAACGCCCCGGACGCCACCGATGAGGGCCGCAACTGGGGCGAAGTGATCCTGGCGGCCGCGCTCGAAGGCGCCGTCTTCGCCGCAGTCAAAGCCATCGTCGACCGCTCCGGCGCCGCCACCACACGCCGTCTGACCGGCACCTGGCCCGGCTGACAGGTGATTGGCCGACCGGGCATTGCAATGGCGGGCGATCCGAGCGTACGCGGGGACACCAACATCCCGGCCCCGGTCTGGACGGCAGGGAGGCCGGGCGCCGAGTGTGTCCGACGGGTGGCGCGGCGACTTCGGGTGCCGTCCCGCCGGGCGGCCCCGCAAGTGTGGCTGCGTATCGGACATGTCCGGATCAGGTCTGCTGCCGCACCGGGCGGCCCGGTCCACAGGTCGCCGGGGCGCGGACGAACGCGCCGTCACTCTGCATGTCCCGCTTCAGCTGCGCGGCGGAGTTGATGTGGCCACGCCGGCCGAGCGCGTCGCGAAGCTCGCCGGGCGTCAGGGGCTGGCCGCAGCGCGCGAGGTACCGAGCCACGAGCTGCTCGCTGGTGGGTTAGGCCGGGGGTTTCACCACCGGGAGCAAGTTGCTGAGCGCCCGGTGCTCGGTTATCCCGGCTTGCGCCAGCTCCAGCATCGGCTTTGCCACACCCCCTACCTGCGGCAGGCGGCGTCTCCAGTTGTCGCGGGTCAGGTAGCCGTGGCGGTGGCACCACCGCAGCAGCCCGCTCACGGCGGCCGTCGCGGCCAGCGGGTCGTTCGCGGCGAGGACCGCCAGGCGGTGAAATCCTGCACCGAACAGCGGGAACGCGATGTCGATGAGTACCAGCGCCTTCGCGGCGGTGGCCTCCAGGCCGGCCAGGCGCAGCACGCTCTCTGCGACGGGGATCCAGTCGATGACGGCGTACCCCAAGCGGGAGAAGACGCTGTCCTTGGAGACGATGACGCACGGTTTCGAACCGCCGACATCCCCTTTGTAAGGGCGGACGTGCCAGGAAGCCGAAACGCCGATCACTCCGGTTGTAGGGCCAGCCCAGCTCATCAGCGCATCTCAAACTGAGGCGAGCGCCGTTGACCGTGGTTGACAGCACAACGGGCGGCCGGACAGGGGCGCTGGTGTACACGCGCATCCGACGTCGTTAATGTCAGCCGTGGATCTCAGAAGCCTTCTGATCCGGAGCTCTACAGAGATCGGTTGCATGCGGTCATACAGGTTGCGTTTCAGCCCTCAGTAAACGCTAGGGGGTGGGGCCGGTTGCTGTGGTTCCTGTATCCGGTACAGCAGGATCCTCGAAGGTTCCGCCGCGGTCGGACGTGTGAGACGGGTGTCCTTCAGCGGGAATTCCGCGGGATGCCACCCGTATGACAGACCCGGCGGGCGACCTCACGGAGCTTGATGTTGGTCTCCTGTGAGTAGCGGCGCAGTGCGTCGAACGCTTGGTCTTCGGTGAGGTTGTGGCGGCCCATGAGGATGCCCATGGCCTCACCGATGACGTGCCGGGTGGCTACGGCGTGCTCCATCTGGGCGTGGGTACGGGCGCTTGAGAAGGCGATAGCCGCGTGGGAGGCAAGCAGCAACCCGGCCTGTTCACTGTCCGCGGTGAATGAGCCGGTTTTGCGTGAGTAGAAGTTCAGCGCCCCGAACTCCTCATCGTCGGTGAACAGCAGGAATCCCATCATGCTTCCCACGCCCAGCTCGAAGGCCTGCGGAGCAAAGAGCGGCCAGCGCGGCTTCTCTTCGGTGAGGTCGGCGATGCGGAAGACCCGTTCCCCCTGCGCGCTGTGTGCTGTGTCGAAGCACGGCCCTTGCCCCAGCTCCGCCTGCAGCCGATCGCTGTCGATGACCAGCCGGTCGGTGGGGGCGACGGTTTCCACCTGGTGGTCGCGCAGCACGAGGATGCCCGCAGCGTCGCAACCCTCGACCAGCTCCGCAGCCGATGCCGTGATCCGCTGCAGGGTGGCATTGAGCGAATCCTGGGCCAGTAGGTCCCGTGCCATCGCCGCCAGCTTCTGCCCGAACTGTCCCCAGTCCACTTCGTCCTCCGCTTCGCATCTGGTCAGACCACCCTGATACCCGCGTTCGACACGCTCACAACCGGGTCGCTAACAGGCGCTGGTGGCGGAGCCCGTGAGGGAGCGGCTGAACCGACGCAGGGTGTCTGTGGCTCCCTCCAGGTTAGGGATCGGACAGATGTCTTAACTTGAAGCGGTCGCCCGCCTGTCACTCCATGCAAGCACCCCGTGCCGCCCCTCGCAGAGCGGCTTCTTCCCAGCTCATCGCCCACCTGTGCGGTTGTGGCGCAGGAAGCCTTGGCCGGGCAGTTGTGGGGTGTGCAGGAGCCAGGGCGGCGAGGCGGACGAGCGCCCAGCTTGTCAGCGCCGGCCCCACCCCTGGCCGCTCCGGCTGCGCGACGGCACGGTCAAGGCCCTGCGCTGGTGGTGAACCCGCCTTTCGGCGTCGTCGGGCAAGGTCCGTACCAGGTGTAGGACCTCGATTTTCGACCTGCTGACCGGCTCGTGCTCTACACCGACGGCATGCAAGAACGCAAAGCAGGGGCCGTCGACCTACCCGGTCTCATCCGTGACCTGCGCCGAACATCCCCGCGAAGTCGTTTAGAGACGCAGCATTTTGTCGCGCTACATTCTTCGCAGCCCACTCAGCACTCTCTCGAGTAGGGTCACCTGCGGCCTCCCCCCTTCCGCGTCATCTCCGTGAGACTGCTGAATAGATACGAGCCCCGACTCTGCCAGGTCCGCGACCAAAATTCGAGTGACCCCCAGAGGAATGGAGAGAAGCGCTGAAACCTCCGCAACGGATTTGATCTCTTGACATAGAACGCAAATGCGATACGCCTCGGGGGAAAGGCCCAGCGCATGCCGCGGGTCAGCGGTCGCGCTGACCAGGGCTTCGATGGCGAGATGGTGCCTCGGCCGAGTGCGGCCCCCCGTCATCGCGTATGGCCGAACCAGGGCGGACGGCCGTGCGCTGCGGCCCATGGCATGGCTCCGAAAGCCATTTGGCCCCGCCTCTGGGTGGCGGTTCGGGCCGTATTTATCTCTATCAGGCGACGACGTCACAAATTCCACTTTCACTGAAGCGGCGCCCACGGAACGAGCCCCGGGCTCTTGCATCTCTGCACGCCGCACCGACGTGCAGCCTCGGTCTACCGATCGCGCGCAGCTTCTCCCGGGTATAACTCAGGTCGGTCCGCAGCAGCGAGACGCTCCGGGCCTCGCTTTCACCGGACGGCTCCGTCACCCCACAGGAGTCACGAGATCGGAGCAACTGCTCTGCTGCAGACGACGCCGTACAGCGGGTGCGCCATACGTGGACCGTGGTCGCGCACGTGTGCAACGGTCGAGAGCTAGAAGCGGCGCATACGCTTTCAGACCCTGCGTAATCGATTACGTTAGTCGTCACAGAACGGACTGTAGACGGAGACACCACCGAACGACGCAACTTCGCCGACTTTCCCTCTCATTCGGGCAACGGCCGAAGGATGCGAACGTGGCCCGTTAAACCTCATGCGCTGCGGCCACCTGAACGGCAGCGCAGGCTGACCAGCGGCAAGCGTGAGCGCACCCCATGGCAGCCGGAACGTTTGGGCAACAGCCATCATCGATGGCCCCGGGGAGCCGGGCGCCGACTTCACGAGCGACCCAACCCATCAACTGATGACCCGTCAGAACATATACCAGGAGCAGTATTTGTCACCAGAGGAAGGCGGTGGCGCGCTCACGCTGAGCGCTTCCGTCGGCATCCGGGGCGGCACCGGCGGGAGTGCGCACCGATGAAGGCTGCCTCGTGGCAGAACAACTCCCGGACGACGACGCGCTCCGGTGGCAAGATCCGAAGCGCTATCTCTGGCTTCTCGCGTTGGCTGTGCCCACACTCCCCCTGCAGGCGGGATTGCCTGCTCACGTGACAGGCCTTGGTCTCTCCGGTCGTGGAGCGGACGCGGTCAGCAGACACACCGACGGATCGCCTCGCCAAGCACCGCTGCTTCCGTGACCAGCCGTCAGGGGTAGGTGCCGGTGCCGACGGCGGCCACAGCCCTGGCAGCCGCGTACGCAGCAGCATGTGTCGGTACCGGTAGAAAGACAGAGCCACGGTCACCATGAACTCCTATTGGCCGTAGCGGTTTGAGTCGGCCCCTGTTTGGCGGTCCGAAGCGGCCCCGGTTTGTGCCGGATCCGGTGGGGGTGGCGGCTTGAAGTGGCCCCGGGTGTTGGGGTGACGCGGCCCCGCCAGATCTGTCGTTGTCCTGTGCTGGGAGAATCAGCTGATTCGAATGCGGCGAGCGAGACGACCGGAGGAGCGAGTGACTGCGCAGCAGCCCTTTGATGAGGCTCCGGTGACGGTGGCCACGGACGCCGGAATGCTTGTCTTGTGGCATCCGCAGCGGTTCGAGGCCGTCGTCGATTACGACACCTGGGAAGACGAACTCCTGGAGGACGAGGACATCGTCCGCCATATCCAGGCGGGCGCTCTCGTTCCGGTCAACGTCGGCGGAGACGGCGCGTTCGGTGTTCTGGTTCGTTCGGGGACTGCGGCTGCGCCGGCCGGGTTGACCGAGCGGGAGACAGCGCATCAGCTGGTCGCTTCCCAGCCCTACCTGTTCGTCTCCCGCGGTCGCGCGCTCGTGGGTGGCATCGAGCACGTCAGCGGGGACGCCTCGGATGGCGTGATCGAGCATCCAGTGCCCGAGGGCCGCCATGCCGTGGTCGTCCATTTGATCGACTGGCAGGCCGAAGCCGGCAGCCAGGACGAGGCCGGGCGGCCCGTTCCGGGAGCCCTGCCGGACTTCGTGGTGCTGATTAATCCTGCTCAGCCCGGGCAGGGACCGTTCCGGAGTGCGGTGAATACGTTCGAAGCCCCGAACGGCTGACGTCGACCGACCCAGTTCAGACTGCCTCGAGCTGCTGCTGGGCCTTGGTATGAGCGAGGCGGTATGACTCGGTCCCGGTCTCGATGATCGCGCCGTTGAAGGTGAGACGGTCAACGATGGCCGCGCAGAGCCGGGGGTCGGTGAACGTCGTCGTCCAGCCTCCAAACGATTCGTTCGAAGCGATGGCCACACTGCTCTTTTCCTCCCTCTCGGTCAAAACCTGGAAGAGCATCTCGGTGTCCCGCCTGTCGAGTTCGAGGTAGCCCAGCTCATCGATGCACAAAAGATCGACACGTCCGTAGCGGGCGATGGTCTTGGTGAGCTGTTTGTCGTCGGCGGCCTCCACGAGCTCGTTGACGAGCTTGGCTGCCAGCGCGTATCGGACCCGGTATCCAGCCATGGCAGCGGCAGTGCCCAGGCCAATCAGCAGGTGGGACTTACCAGTGCCGGAGTCGCCGATCAAGCAGAGGGGCTCGCCCTTGCGGATCCACTCGCAGGTGGCGAGGTTGTTGATCAATGCGGGGTTGATGTTGGGGTTGGCGCGGTAGTCGAAGTCGGAAAGCCACTTCTGCCGCGGGAATCCGGCTGCCCGGATCCTGCGTTCGGACCGGCGGCGGTCGCGGTCTTCGCACTCGGCCAACAGCAGCTCGGCGAGGAACCCGCGGTAGGAGAGCTGTTCGCGTTCCGCCCGGGCGACGATGTCGGGGAACTGAGCCCGCATGGTGGGCAGCCGCAGAACCCGGCAGGCGGTGTCGATGGCGGCATCGGAGGCGGTCTCGGTCAGGTTGTGGGGCGGGTGGGTCATGACGGCTCCCTCCGGGGAACACGCAGCAGGTGGTCCCAGGTGTCCAGGGCTGGTGGCGGTCGGTTGTCGGCGGGCAGCTGGGAGACCCGCCGCATGGTCAGGCTGGTGACCTGGGAATCCGCAGCGGGGACCGGAAGCGCGGAGGTAACAGGGGTGTCGGCGGTGACGGTCGGGGACCGGCCGCCGGCCTCGGCGGCCTTGCGTGCTTCGAGGGCGACGACGTCGTGGGTGAAGGAGCCGACGGCCAGGGCGGCGCGAATGCCGGCGATCACATCGGCATGTTGCAGGTGCCGGTGCAGTAGCAGGACCTTCACCAGGGCTTTGGTGCCCTCGATGTCGCCGAGGGTGGTCTTCGCCGCGGCCCAGAGTGCTTCGTGGGTGCTGGTGAAGGAGCCGTTGGCCCGAGTTCGGAGCTGGCGAAGGCGCCCGGCTTGCGCAGGAGGACTTCGAGGTAGTGGTCGAGGACGATGCGGTCCTCGCCCCGACCGGTCAGCCGGGGATGGCGGGCGATCTCGGTGCGGCCGTCGTAGGCGATCAGCTCGGTGGACCGCAGGACGACCCGGACCTTGTGCCCGATGAACCGGGCCGGGACCGAGTACCGGCACATCTTCACCGTGATCATCGAGTAGCGGTCGACCCTTGGCGTGAGGGTCAGCCCGGTCTCGAATCCATCATCGGCAGCGGCATTGGCAGGCTGGCCTCGTGGGTGAAGTCCTGGCCGATGGTGTGGATCCGCAGCCCGATCCTGCGTGTGTCTTCCTTCCGCTCGAACTCCAGCAGCCGGGTATTGAGCTCCTCCAGGCTGTCGACCTGCAGCACCGGAGTGAGGTAGTTGCGGCGGAAGTAGCCGACCTGGCCCTCGACCCCGCCTTTCTCATGGGCGCCGCGCAATCCTGGCTCGCAGTAGAAGGGGAGGAAGCCGTAGTGCTGGTGGAACGCGGTCCACCGCGGATTCTCCTCCCTGGAGCGGCTTCGGAAGACCACCTTGGTGACCGCCGGGGTCAGGTTGTCGAACCGGACCTGGCCTGCGGGAATCCCTCCGAGCACGGAGAAAGCGTGGACGTGGCCTTCGAGGAATGCCTGCTGGCCGCAGGAGCGGATATCCGGTGGACGGCCTTGCCCGAGTAGGCCAGCCGAAGGGCGAACAGATAGCACCTGGTCAGCGTGCCGGCCAGGTTCACCCACACCTCGCCGAAGTCGACCTCGGCGTCCGCTCCGGGCCGGTTGTGCCGGACGATGAATCCGTCGGCTGGGGCGCCAGCCTCAGCGGCGATCTGCGGCCGTCGGGCCGAGACGTAGTCGCGGACCGTCGAGTAGGGAACCTCTGCCCCAAGCTCCTCTTCCAGCCGGGACACGATCCGCCGGACGGTGTGCCGCTGCTTCCGCGGCGCCTCGAGATCCGTCTTCAGCCAGTCGTCGATGGTCTTCTTCAACGGATCCACCCTGGGCGAGCGGCGTACCGGCGGCCGCCGTGGCCTTGGAACCGGGGACGCCAAGGCTTCCCGTACCAGCCGCCGATGAACCCCGTACTTCCGCGACAAAGCCCGGATCGACAGACCCTCTCGCCACGAGTCGTGACGGATTCGGCGATAGATCTCTTCCTTGGTCAAGGACACAGATCCCCCGACCCAGCAACAGCGGAATCGTCCCACCGCAAGCCCCCAGGCGGAGCCACTTCAACCCGTCACAACCCCCACGTGCCCCCAATGCGACCCCCACCGGGGCCGCTTCAGATCGCCCGGCAGGGGCCGACTCAAACCGTCACGGCCACCTATTCCGCGAGTACGCGACGGCGTACGCATCTCCTGTCTCGACTGGAGGAACGTGCCGGCGCAGGGTGGCCGCGCTTCGACCGCGACGGGGAACTCCCAGCGTGCCTACTGGGATGAGTGCATCATCTGCCCAACTCTGACCGTCCTCGGTCAATCCGGGTGGCGCAGGCGGCTGTGTCGACGGGGCTGATCGCTGCGACTTGGCGGGTCGAGTCCTGCCAGGTGTCGCTCGATTTGCGGCGGTTTCGAGGCCGCATGGCACGGTCGACGGTCGCGGATCCGCGCTCCGGGTTCTCCAACGCGGAATCCGCTCACCCCACTGGGGGAGGCGCGAGATCTACTGTGCGGCCGTCCGCTGGGCCACCCTGGTCTCCGATACCGCCCGTCCTTGACCAATTCCGCGATCAGCCGGACGTACACGGCCACGACGAGGGGCGTCCGAAGCCTCGTTTGCCGCACGGGCAGACGGGGACCCGTGCCAAAGGATGGGGACGCCCGCAGACGACGTCCCGTCGTCGGAGGAAACCATGATCATCCTCGGAGTCATTCTGCTCGTTGTCGGCCTCGTCGCCGGCATTGGAATCCTTTGGACCATCGGGGTCATTCTGCTCGCGATCGGAATCGTGCTGTGGATTCTGGGAGCGATGGGACGCGAGGTCGGCGGACGACGGCACTACTGGTAGTGACCGCTCTAGTCCGGTCATCGACCATCAACGGCGACGATTCGTGGCCGATACCCCGACCGGGCGGAATGCCTCGCAGTCTCGCGGCGCGAACCAGGGTTGCTGCGATCCAGCAGCGCTAAATCCACGTCTTCAGCCTCTGGGCAAAAAAGCGGTTCTCAGCGGGCCGAGCTCCGAAGGGGATCTTTCGGATGCACTCCATGCTGCTCCGCAGAGTTCCGTCGTCCACCGGCCGAGCAACATCAGCGTGGTCCCGATCTTGCGGACCTGCTCATCGTTATCACCGCGGCGACGAGGACGAGGAGTCTGATGATCATCACTTTTCCGCCCCGCAGGGCGCATACCACCGTGGCGCGCCGAGGAGTGCGCGCGGAGGGAGTTCGCTATGGACCCGCCCGCCGCTTCCGGCCCGCAGGAACATGGCCGACACAGGCCGAGCCGTCCTTTGGACCATGTCGAACGAGCGGAGCAGAAGCGACTGCGGCGCACTCTCGGCACGCGAAACCGTCGCCTACGTCTTTGGGGGGCATCCCTGCTCCTCCTGCTGGCTGTTCTGATGGCGCCCATCAGCGTCGTCGCCACCTGGGTAAATTCCGAGGTCACCGATAGTGATCGGTATGAGCAGACCGTCTCACCCCTTGCCCAAGACCCCGCCGTCCAGGATCTCATCATCAATCGCGTCACTGACGCTCTGGTCCACAAGATCGACGTCCGCAAGATCACCGACACAGTCGCCGACACCCTGGCCGACCATGACGCACCCCGCTTCCTCGTCGACGCGGCCGGGTCACTGGATGAAGGACTCAAGGGCGGATTGAGGGCCGGCGTGCACTACACGGTCGCCAGGGTGGTGACGAGCGACGCCTTTGCCAAGGCGTGGGACAGCATCCACCGCGGTGCGCACACCGCCGCGACGAACATCCTCACCGGGGAGGGAGGCGGAGCGCTAGAGGCCAAGGGCGACACCATCACACTGAACGTCGGCACTGTGATCGAGGAACTTCAGAAGCAGTTGATCGGCGTGACCCTTGTCGGGGCAGAAGACATTCCCGGGGCAGACAAGTCGATCGTGCTGGTGCACAACGACCATCTGGGTGAGGCCCGTGATGCTGCCCGCTGGCTCAGCGTCGTCGCCCCGTGGATGCCCGCGGCGGTGTTCGTGCTCGCCGGGCTGGGCATCTGGGCGGCACCCTCACGCCGGGTTGCACTGATGGCCGCAGGCATTGGCGTCGGCGCCATGATGTGCGTGCTGCTCATCGCACTCGCCGTGATCCGCCAGATCTGTCTGGACGCGGTGCCTCCGGCAGCCCAGTCGCAGGACGCCGTAGCAGCACTCTACGACACCCTGGTGAGATTCCTCCGGCAGACCACCCTCACCGTGCTCCTCAGCGCCTTGCTGACCGTGGTCGCAGGGTATCTGTACGGACCCGGCCGCGGTGCCGTCGCCGTGCGCGCAGCTGCCGCCCGAGGTACCCAGACCGCCGGGCAAGCCCTCACCCGGACGGGACTGAAGCCAGGTGCCGCCGGACAGTGGCTGCGCACGCACAGGCCTCTGACCACGAGCGTCGTCATCGGGGCCGGGATCCTGGCCCTGTTCCTCTGGAACTACCCCACACCCACATCCGTGGTCCTTGTGTTCCTGCTCGTCTTGGTTGCCCTGGCGACCCTGGGCGTCCTGGCCGCTGTGAACGAAGCCGAGCAACGCTGACAGACGCGCCCCTGCCACAACAACAAGGGATGATCCGGCGAATGCCCCTCCGCCCCCTCGCCGGGGCCCACCGCGCCCAACTCGTCAAATTCGCCCTGCACACCGTAGTTCGAGGTCACCCGGGCCCACGCCTCCAACGGGTGCCCGGCAGCTCCGACGCTCCGTCAAACACCTCAGAGACACCGGACCGGACGTCGTTCGTCCTCCAGTTGATGCAACGCAGCCAAGCACTCCCTTGGATCCTGATCCGGAGCCACCTCCGCGAAGGTCTCCATCGCCGCGTCCACAGACACACTGCTACTCGCCCGCGACGACACCAAAAGATCATCTTCAGTACGTCGGCCGCACCACGTCGTTCTCCGCAGGATGGGGGCAACGAAACACTGGACGGCTAGAGCGCCTCTCGCCCTGTGCCGTCACCCGCGAGCAGTTCGTCCGAGACGCGTTGACGGCACAGGTCCGGGTACCCAGGGACTGCGCCCGTACCGCGTTCGTGCCCCTGCCAACGCGTCGTGAGCCAACCGGGACACGGAGCTGGTGAACGCTTGGCAGACATCCGATCTCTTGAGACGAGAGCCGAACACCGTGACCGATCTCGATCCCTTTACCGACCTGCTCGACTACCCGATGTACGTCGTGACCGCGGAGGCCGACGGGGAGAGAGCCGGCTGCCTGGTCGGATTCGCCTCGCAGTGCTCAATTCGGCCCGTCCGGTTCATGGTCTGGCTGTCCAAAGCCAACCGAACGTACCGGGTTGCCGAGCACGCCGAACGACTCGCGGTCCATCTGCTCCGCCGCGACCAGGACCGGCTGGCCCGGCTCTTCGGCGCCGAGACCGGCGACCGCACGGACAAGTTCACCGACGTCCCCTGGCACCCCGGACCGGGCGGATCACTGATCCTCGACGAGGCCCCCGCCTGGTTCGTCGGCCGCGTGGAGAACCGGATCGACGGCGGCGACCACGTCGGTTTCCTGCTCGCTCCGGAGGCTGCGGCGGAAAATTGTGCGGGCAGCCGCATCCCTCTCCTGACGCTTAACGACACCCATGACATCACCCCGGGCCACCCGGGGAACTGAGCAGCGCGTCTCTACAGGTTGACGCAGTCGCCTGCGCTGTATCACCGTTCGAGCCACCACCGGCGCTGCCGTCGCGGGCCGACGACGTGGCCCCTTCTGTTCATCCGTCACGGAAGTGACGCCGGCACCAGCAGCACAAATCCCGGCAGCCAACGGGCTGCCGGGGTCAAGGTTGCTCAGCGCCTACTTCGGCCGGACGGCGTCCTTGGCCTCCTCCTTCGCCGCACGCAGGTCCCGTGGACTCCTCGGTAAGCCCCTCTGACTTGAGGGACTCGTTGCCCACCGCACCGCCGACAATCTTCTTGAGCTTGCCTCTAGCCGGCTCGCCCCTGACCTGAGCCTTCTCGTCCGCAGCCACAACCACTCACCCCTGCCTCACTCGGAAATCAGGTACGAACTCCGGGACCCCGAACCTCCGGGGGTGTCACCGATGGTGACGCTCGTCACTCATAAAGGCCCTCCTCAACGAATCGACTGTCGCCCGCAGCTGACCGTACGGCCGGTCAAAGGACTCAGCACGGACGCTCCGACGCATAGAACGGCCCGGCGCCGTGGCCAGGATGCCCCCTGACCACGGGGAGCTGCGCTCCAGTAGCTAACCGACGGCACCGCAATGCGTCCCCGAGCGGGAGTGTCTACTCGGGCCTAGCGTGGAAACGCGCAGGAAGTGACCTGGCACTCCTACGGCGGAGGAACGCATGGCGGTACGGCACCGGCTGATCAGGAAACCTCCCAAGGACGTCTGGGAGGTCCTGTCCGACGTCGAACGGTATGGGGACTGGGTCGTAGGCCCCTCACAGGCCGAGCTGGACGAGGGGCGGTGGCCCGAACTGGGTGCGGCCCTCCGCTACGAGATCAAGATCGGGCCGCTCACCCTGCACAACCGGACCGTCGTACGCCGCAGCGAGCCGGCCGCCGTCCTCGAGTTGGAGGCTGACAGCGGACCGCTGGGGACGGCGAGGATCGCGATGGAACTGCGGCCCTGGGGCGAGCACACACTGATCATCCTCGATGAACACCCCCTACGCGGCGCCGGAGGCGCCTTGCACAACGGCCTCCTGGAAGTGGCGCAGCAAATACGTAACCGCGCCATGTTGGGCCGCCTCGCCCGGCTATGCGAGGGAGACGATGACACGGCCCGCACCACTTCCGTGAGGCGACGACCGAGCAAAGCCTGAAGCAGCACCGAGACGTGGGACAGTCGCTCGACCGGGGGTGCGGCCACCCACCGAGCCGGGAGCGCGTCATGCCGGACGCTGTAGTGATCGGAGCAGGCCCCAATGGGCTGGTCGCGGCGAACCTTCTGGCCGACGCGGGCTGGAGCGTGGAAGTCCTGGGGCCCAGGAAGAGCCCGGAGAAGCGGCCCGGCACGACCGGGGGTCGACCCCGACTTCGCCAGCGACCTCTTCAGCGCCTGCTACCCCTTCGCTGCTGCCTCCCGGTCCTGACCGGCCTGCCCATGCACCGAAGGTGCTCGCCCGCCCTTTGCGGGACGGCCACTGTGCCGTCCTCAGCCGTGACCTGGAGGAGACTGCCGCGAGCCTGGAGGCGTTCGCCCCCGGGGACGGGGGCGCGTGAAAGGAGCTGCGGGAGGTCTGAGAGACGTTGCGGGCCGACATCCTCGACGCCCTCTTCACGCCGTTCCCGCCGGTCCGCGCCGGAGCCCGGCTGGCACTGCGGCTGCGTGCGGCGGGCGGCTGCGACTGGCCAGGACGATGGTGCTGCCGGTCCGGCGCGGTCCGGCGCCTGGGAGAGGAGGAGTTCCGCGGCGAGGGCGGCAGGCTTCTCCTCGCGGGCAATGCCCTCCTCACATCCCTGGACCGGGACAGGATCAGGAACAGAATCACGTTCCTGAGCCTGGCGGCCCCTCGCCGCTACGCCGAGAACCTCCAGCGCCACCTACCAGACGAGGGTCTCGGCCACTGCGGCAGGTCGTCCCACCATGATGCCAGGGACACGGCGCCGTCGGCCGATGTCGTTGTCGCACGCAAGGTGACCTCCGCGTCGTCGTGGTTCGCGTATTCCCCGTCGTCGTGGCGCGCGAGCCCCGCGATCCAGGTCCGTGGCCACCTTCCACAGCGCGGCCGCCACGTTCTTCCCGGTCCTGCTGCGCGACCGGGCCGCGGCGGCGCCGACGCTCTCGCTCGCCGACGAGGACATGGCGCAGGACCACTTCCCCAGGCTGCCCTGCGGGGCGGCGGGAATGCACCGCGCCGGACGGGCGCGTCCCGCAGGAATCGGCAGCAGGGTGGTCCCCGCGCAGAATCGTCGGCGCCGGACGGACGCGGGACGGTCCGGCGATCACCTGCATCATCACGAACGAGAGGGGTACTTGCGCGTCACACCACACCCGCGCGAGGAAACGAGGACGCCGTGAGCGAGCCCCGCCCGCAAGGCCCCGGGACCGGTGAGGGACCGATGCCTAAGCCCATACCGAGGGACCTGCCCGATCAGCAGGCGGCACCTCACGAGGACCCCTTGGACGACGCCGTCGGCGTACCCGGGCAGTCGACCGAGAGCCGCCGGACCGGGGCAGAGCGCGACGGCACGGAAGGAGAAGCCGAGGACGTGGAGAAGCCCGGCACAGAGGTCCCCGACACGGACGAGGCGGGCACCGGCCCCAGGGGCGCCCCGCACTCCGGCAACTCCCGCCCCGAACAGCCCATGCCGGACGAGCCGACGGACTGACACCCTCGCGCTCCGCGAGCGCGCAGGCGAGTGACGGCGTTGCTGTGCTTGGTGCCAATCTGGACCTTACGGTGCGCGCCGTAGGGCGCAGCGGACCCGCTGTTCGTAGCCCTGTTCCTGAAGAAGGATCCGTGGTACGGGCTTGATTCCTGGCCCCAGGATGGTGGCGGCGCGCATCGTCCCAGGTCCGGTCAGGACGGAGTCGTGCGGGATGAATTCCAGGGGCCCGCATCCGCTGGGCTCGACAATGACCCGGACGCCAGGCCTGAAGTTGCCAGTCGGGGCCCGCAGGATGTTGGTCCCGCCCCCGAGACCGCGGCCGGCCATCCACGCGATCGTGGCCGCCTTTGTTTGCGGGCGGTGGTGAAGGGCAGCCGGGTTTGTGCTTCGGACCGGAGGCGCAGCCAGGCAAGACCACTCACGCGGCCGCAGCTTCCTTCCGGCGCTCTGCGTAGCTCTCCGTGCGGCAAGTCCCACATTCACGTGCGGGTCTGCTCCGCTGTCCCTGCGGATCACCGGACGCGCCCCTCAGGAGGGATTCCGCATGCTTGCCGAGAACCCCGACCGTCCGCACACCGACACCACCCCAGTTACCCCCGCCCCTCCATGGCGTCTCCGCCGGCCGTGGCTACGACGACCCACCCGAGACGAGCCGCTTCACCCAACTCGTGGAACTGGACGACGGGCCGGAGCGGGACGTCGTACGCGATGAACTGGTCACTGTCTGGCTTCCCACGGCCACCGCATCGCCGGCCGATTCCGCAACCGCGGCGAAGCCATCGAGGACCTCCGCCAAATCGCAGCCCTCGGCCTCGTAAAGGCCGTCGACCGGTTCGACCCGGCCCCGGGCGCCTTCGAGAGCTACGCGATCCCGACCATCACCGGAGAGGTGAAGCGGCACCTCCGGGACCGGATGTGGTGCGCGTCCCGCGCCGTGTCCCGGACCTGCGCAACCGCGTACGCGTCGCCCGCCGGGAACTCAGCCAGAGCCCTGGCGCCGCCGAGCCGACGCCCGCTGAGATTGCCGCCCACACCCGCCTCACGGAAGATGAAGTGAGCGCCGGCCTAGAGGCCATGGAGAGCTCCAGCGCCCGCTCCCTGGACGCTGAGACAGGAGGCGCCGGATTCAGTCTCGGTGACACCCTCGGATGCACCGCCTCCTCCTTCGACACCATCGTCGACCGAGAGGCAGCCAAGAAGGAACTGCGCCGACTCTTGGAACGAGAACGGGCCGTCCTATACATGCGATTCTTCGAAGACATGACGCAAAGCCGCATAGCCGAGAAACTCGGCATCTCCCAGATGTACGTCTCGCGCCTCATCACCCGTAGCTGCGCCCTCGTCCCCGATGAGGCCCTGGCGCAGTGACTGGACGAGCGAGGACCATTGGAGGCGAGCACAGGTGAGTCAGCTGCCGCCTATCGGACACGGCGAGCGTTCTGAGGGCGGCACCGAAGTGTCGCCCTCCCGTCGCCCCCGGCACGAGGAGGCCGAGCAAGCGGTGGTTGAGCAAGCGACGGGCGTGACAATGGCCCTGGGACGGCTGGACACGGGCCAGGCACGGCTTGCGCTTTCCGAGGTCTCCCGGCGCACGGGGATCGCCTTGGGTCGCATCGCCGAACTGCTCACGGCCTGGGCGTCCACGGGCGAACTCAATCTGGGGCTTCGTATCGCCCTGGAAGAGGCTATGGCACCAGCGCCCCACTCCCTCGCGCAGGAAACTCTGAGTATCCACACCTTGCCTATCCGAGGTCGCGACAGACGGAAAAGGGCATGCCCTCCCGCACGCTCCGACACCCGCTACCTGACCGGTACCTCGCCGGGCTGACAAGCAGCGTGAGGGCCGGCAGGAACCCGAGTCCGTCCCCTCACGCCCGCTCTGCCGCCCGAGGCAGACGCCGCATTCCCCGACTGCAGGAAGGAAGCCTCCCACCACACTGACAAAGGGGGAAGTGACCGCTATATCGCGTTTTGCATATGTGTGACGGGACACTCGGCGCTTTGTGGTGTCCGTGGTGCGGCCCGTCCGCCGCGCCAGAAGAGCCACCACACAACGCCCGAGAACGAGAGGTCCCGCCATGGCGAAGTCAGCGAAGCAGCCCCCACAGGGACCGCAGTCACGCACATCCGAGGGAGAGCGCCAGTTGCGCTGGGGTCCGTCCGTGAACGACGAGTCACAGCAGTCGAATCCCAGCCCCCACCGCTCCTTCCACCCCGACAAGTACGCCCCGGAGCCCGACAGGCCCCGCAAGATGCCTACGAAGAAAGAGAAAGAGGCATCAGGGGAGGGCACGCCTGCAGACAGCCTGACCGCACGTGCCGAGGACCGGGGTAAGTCCAAGGGCATGCACGACACTGGGCACCGCGGGCAGTCCCGCCGTCCCAGCGGTGAAAAGGACGCCTCCGCCTACACCGGCGTCGACCCTGACGATTCACCTCCCGGAGACGGAAGCCGCTGAGGGGCATCTGATCGACCCTCAGCCACTCTCGATCTAAACATCAGGTCAGAAAGCGGAACGCGGTGCCGAGCGGCCAAGAACGTCCCCGCTGTCGAGGGATACGACTCCCGGGTTCGCCGGCTGCCTTGGCGGCGTGCAGCGGTGGCGCTTCGGTGAGGAATTTCAGGTCCTCCAGCAGGTTCAGGTAGCGGGGCGAGGCGAGCACATCGAGCGTGCGGCGGCGGGCCTCGGTCCGCCCAGGCCTTGAGCCGTGCCTCGACCGGACCCAGGACCAGCTCGCCGGGCAGTTCCCGCACGCCCGAGGTGAGCCTCTCGCGAAGCACTTCGTGGTCGCGTTCCACGCCGAGTTCGCCTGCGAGCCACTTCAGATCGCGCCGGATGGGGTCGGTGGCCTTTCTGTCCAGGACTGAGCGGTAGGAACGCACGGTAGGAACGCAGGCAGCCGCACAGACGGCGCACTGTGGCGCTCAGCCCGGCGCGGGAGTGGACACCC
>NZ_JBHYXD010000144.1:0-10473 GCF_042751995.1 Streptomyces sp. NPDC059371
GGCCCCACACCATGGTGTGGGGCCCACCCGCATATCGCTGCTGTGGTCGGGGCCGTCTACCAGCGGTACCAGCGGCCGCGCTTGCCGCCGCTCGCTGTAGGCCGGATGACGAAGCCGAGGACCCAGACGATGAGCACGATGACGGCGATCCACCACAGGGCCTTCAGCGCGAAACCGGCACCGAAGAGGATCAGGGCGAGCAGAAGAACAAGAAGAATAGGAACCATAGTTATCAACCTCCGCCGCCTCGTGTGCCCGGCGAAGGCGCGGTCACTCCTACGAACTCTCTTCTGACTGGTTGGACGGGCAGTGCCTGGACCTGCTGGTTTGGCGCTGCAATCCAGGGTCAACCGGGGGGAGAACCGTTTTCGAGCACGACGAGGGAGTGAGCGGCTGTGGCTGCGGACGAGAAGACTCAGGCCAGGGGCGAGCAGGTTGCGGGCAAGGTCAAGAAGGTCGTCGGCGGCGCGTTGGGCAACGAGTCCCTCAAGACAGAAGGTCGTGCCGAGGAGTCCAAGGGCGACCTGCGCGCGGCCAAGGAACAGGCCAAGGACGCGATCAAGTAGGCGCATTCACACTCTTCAGCCCGGCAGCCGTCTTCCCGCTGCCGGGCTGAGTGCTGTCGGCAGTGCATCACTCGTTCGCCCCTCGAACAGTCGGGTACCAGCCGCTCGTAGGTGCACGGCAAAAATCCGATTCGCCGCAGCCGGGGGCAGGCTGGGAGCACGAGCAGTGCGCCGACGTCACAGGCCGTCCGCGGTTCCCGTGGCCACATCCGGCAGCGGTATCGCTGCTGCGATCACCATCCGGGCCCTCGGAGAGGCACCGCTCATCGTTGCCACTGTGGCCACCGCCACGGCCGGCAGCGGCGTACGCCTGGGGATCTTCCCGGGCCAGATGCGGCCAAGGCGCTCCTGGGAGACGAGGTCCGCTTCACCCTCTTACAGGCATGAAGATGACGGTCGGCGTAGAGGGCTGGCGGCCTGGTTAGAGATGAATTGCACCTACCGGCACAGCACCTCTCCGTGGCTTCGTCGCGAGCCGGAGGACTCCCATGGCAGCTGCAGTCGGTGTCCGTGTTGCCGCACACGCTGGAGCCGGTGTCGGTTCACAGTAGCCCTGCCGGACGCGCCTTCGGCGCCCAGGAACCCTTCATCGAGGGCCTCTCGGAAGGCATGGTGTGCGTGCACCTGCCCGTCACCGTCCGAGGGGACCGCCTCGGCGTTCTGTCGGTGACCCTGCCGGGCGGTGAACACGCACGCAGCCGTCTGAGCGAGCTGACGGAGGTCGCCGAAGTGTTTGGACACGAGGTCGTCGTCGCCGAGCGGGACACGGACCTCTACCTGCAGGCGCGGCGCAAGGACCGGTTGACGCTGGCTGCCGAAATGCAGTGGCAGCTGCTTCCGGGCCGTTCCTGCGCGTGCCCTGAGTACGAGGTGGGGGCTCAGATGGAGCCCGCGTACGCGATCTTCGGCGACAATTTCGACTGGTCCCAGACCGCCGACCGGCTCATCCTGTACGTCTCCAACGGCATGGGAGAGGGGATGGAGGCCTCCCTGTTGACGAACTTGGGCGTCAACGCCCTGCGCAATGCCCGGCGGGCCGGTATCGCCTTGGCCGATCAGGCTGCCCTGGCGGACCAGGCGGTCTACGCGCACTACCGGGGCCGCTGCTACCTGTCGGTCCTCATGTTCGACTTCGATCTGACCAGCGGGCAGGTCCGGGTCGTGGACGCCGGCTCTCCGCAGGTTCTGCGCCTGCGCAACGGCATGGTCGAGCGCGTCACCTTCGAGGCCCAGCTGCCGCTGGGCATGTTCGAGGAAACTGAATATGTCGCACAGGACTTCCAGGTCGAACCGGGTGATCGCCTGGTCTTCGTCAGCGACGGCGTCTACGCAGCCGCCTCTCCCCGTGGAGAGTCCTACGGCGACGTCGCCTTGAACCGTGCGATCAAGTCGACTCTGCTGCTTCCCGCGGCCGAGGTGCCCCGTGCCGTCTTGCGCGAACTGACGGGCCACCGCGGGCAATCCGACCCGACCGATGACGCCCTGGTGGTCTGCCTGGACTGGCGCGGACGCGGGCTGTGAGGCGGCGGGACCCGTCACCTCCCGGATCTGGAAGCAGTGTGGTGGGTGGCGCGTAGACCAGAAGCGCGGGGGTCCGGGAAAGGGTGCTGGACCCGGCTTGGTGGCGTCGGACGGCGGCCCTCCGCGCTTGGCGACGGACAAGGCCGGTGCGCGGCACCCGTTCGGCTCACGCGGACTTCAGAGCGTATCTCGTTGCGTATGGCATGACGATGCAGGATGTATCAAGCAGTCGCGGTGGCAGCGGACCACAAGCCCCCGCGGTCTCCCCGTCGGTGTACAACAGCGATCAAGCCAGGCTTGCGCTGCGTGGTCTGCTGGATGACACCCTCGCACGCTTGCCGTTCCTGCACCCGCTCGCGAGCCAAGGTGAGCACCCGAGGTCCTCAGGATGCGGGCCGCAACCCGGTGAATCCTGCTGGAATGTCGCGGTGCGGCCCGGCCTCGAGGGGTGAGTCGGCACCGGGCCGCCGCAACGCCACCCTGCAACAGGAAGAAGGCCGACGCCATGCTGCCGGACGAGCAGACAGGCTTCGGGAGGCTGATCCACAACCCCGGCGGGGATGTACTCCGGGGCCGTGCTCGGCGGGGTCAGCGGTCGATGGCGGCCATGTTCGCCTCGTCGTGGCGCTCGCCCGCGGCGGGGGTGAGGTTGTTCAGCCGCTCCAGCTGGGCCGGGGTGAGCTCGATGCCGTCTGCGGCGGTGTTCTCCTCGACGCGGGCAACCCGCCGGGTTCCGGGGATGGGGGCGATGTCGTCGCCGCGGGTGAGGATCCATGCCAGCGCGGTCTGCGCCGGCGTGGCGCCGATCTCGGCGCCGATCGCCTGCACCTCGTCGACGATCGCCAGGTTGCGCTGGAAGTTCTCGCCGGTGAACCGCGGGTTGGTCTTGCGCCAGTCGTCGTCGGGGAAGTCGTCGACGGAGCGGATCTGCCCGGTCAGCAGACCGTGCCCGAGCGGCGAGTAGGGGACGAAGCCGATGCCGAGTTCGCGCAGCAGCGGGAGGAGCTCGTCCTCGACGTCGCGGGTCCACAGCGAGTACTCGGTCTGCAGGGCTGCGACCGGGTGCACGGCGTGTGCGCGGCGGATCGTTGCGGGGCTGGCCTCGGAGAGCCCGATGTAGCGGATCTTGCCCTCGGCGACCAGCTCGGCCAGTGCGCCGACGGTCTCCTCGATGGGCGTGTTCGGGTCGACGCGGTGCTGGTAGTACAGGTCGACGTGGTCGGTGCCAAGACGCTTCAGGGAGCCCTCGACGGCGGCCTTCACGTTGGCGGCGGTGCTGTCGGTGACGCCCGGGGCTGGGCTGTCGCCGGCATGGGAGACCATTCCGAACTTGGTGGCCACGACGACCTGGTCGCGGCGGCCCTTGATGGCCTTGCCGACGACTTCTTCGCTGTGGAAGGGGCCATAGATCTCGGCGGTGTCGATGTGCGTGACGCCGAGGTCGAGTGCCCGGTGGATGGTGCGGATCGACTCGCTGTCGTCGAGCCCTCCGCCGGTGGTGTAGACGCCGGCCATGGTCATGGCGCCCAGGCCGATGCGCGAGACGTCCAGCCCGCCCAGCGATACGTGCTTCATCAGATACTCCCTCTTCCTGGTGGGGCGGTGTGCGGTGCAGCAGGCCCGCTATCCAGGCAACCACCCGCCGACCCGCCGCGGAGGCCCGTACAGGGGCGCGTTCGTCCAGGGGTCCAGCAGTACCCCTTTCGCCGCCGGGCAGGTCCACGGGCGCGCCGTACGGTGGATGCATGGACCGCAGCAGCGAGATCCGCGAGTTCCTGCGCACCCGCAGAGCCCGGATCACCCCCGAACAAGCCGGCCTCACACCCCACGCCGGGCCCCGCCGCGTTCCGGGCCTGCGTCGCGAGGAAGTCGCCCAGCTCGCCGGAGTCAGCGTCGACTACTACATCCGCCTGGAACGAGGCCGCACCCAAGGCGTCTCCGAAGCCGTACTGGACGCCGTCGCCCGCGCCCTGCACCTGGACGGCACCGAACGCGCCCACCTCTTCGACCTCGCCCAGCCCACCACCGCTGCCCGTGCCCGCCGCAAGCGACCCCCCGCCCCGCAACGTGTCGGCCCCGCCCTCTATCGGGCCCTGGACGCACTCAGCGTCCCCGCCGTCGTCCAAGGCCGGCGCCTGGACGTCCTGGCCGCCAACCCGCTTGGCTACGCCTTGTTCGCGGACTTCGCCTCCCGCCCGCACCGCGACCGGAACTTCGCCCGCTTCGTCTTCCTCGACCAGGCTGCCCTCAGCCTCTACATCGACTGGGAACGGGTGGCCCGCGACACGGTGGCCAGCCTGCGCCTGTACGCCGGACGCCACGCCGACGACCCGCAGCTCACCGAACTGATCGGTGAGCTGTCCCTGCACAGCGACGCCTTCCGCCGGCTCTGGGCCGACCACGACGTTCGGGCGCACACCACGGGCACCAAGCGCCTGCACCACCCGCTCCTCGGCGACCTCACCCTCGACTACGTCGTCCTCGCCGCCGAAGACGACCCGGAACAGAGCCTCGCCATCTACACCCCCGAACCCGCCTCCCCCTCCGCCGAAGCACTCGGCATACTCGCCAGCTGGACCAGCACCTCCACCACCGCCGCGCCCGCGCCGGAACAGACCCAACAGACCCACAACCCGCCCAGCTGATCTCAGCCGGAGGCGACCGGATCACGCAGGCGCAACGCCGCCTTCACCACGGCTCCGGCCAGGACCGGAGTCCGGCTGCCGGGGCTGCGGGAGCGTGTCTGAAAGATCGTGTAAGTCCGGGATGTGAAAGCCTGGCCCGGGGCTCGGCCTCGGGCCCTTGGGCCGGGTGGATCGGACGAGTCATGGCAGACAATACGGAACCGGCTGCCTCTGCGGCCGGGGACGAGATGGTGAATGAGGTCGCTGAGCGGATGCTCGACAAGGCCGATGCTGCCGGGGTGGCTCTGCTCGGCGAGGGTGGGCTGCTGACGGAGATCACCAAGGCTGTTTTGGAGCGGGCTCTGGAAGCCGAGATGAGTGAACACCTCGCTACGAACGCGGAGATCGGGCACGTCACGGCTCGGGGAATTCCCGCAACTGTGAGTATGTACGGGTGCTGATCCGCTCGGCGGGCTGACCTGTCCCGCAACTGGCCTCGTGCCTTGGTCCCGATCTGTCGCCCGCAGGGTGCGGGTCAGCACTTGGTGCCGGACCGGGCCCGCCTGTCCCGATAGGGGCCTCGCGACAGGCACCGTCACAGTTCTGACCGCAGGTCCGGTCCGGCACCGGCCACCCAGCCCTGCTGCCGATCGAGGTGCCGATGACCGCCGCTGTCCTGTCCCTGCCCACCGTGGGGGCCTTCGCTGTCAGCCAGCCACGATGTCGCGTAGTTCCCGTACGGCGCGTTCGTGGTGGTGCTGGGCGGGGATGGCCTCGTGTAGGTCCAGAGCGCGGCGGCGGACCAGGCCGGTGCGGTAGTCCGCAGGCAGCGCTGTCGGCAACCAACTTGGGTGTGACCGGCTGGACGGTCCTGCTGCACAACCCCGAGCGCGCCTACTCCGGCGACCGCCCCACGCTGCACCGCGCGATCCGAAACGCCTTCGCCGTCCTGGAGGAAGCTGTGGGGGCCGAGCACGTGGCCGGGCATCGAGGAGGGGGCGTTCACGGTGGGGGAACTGACTCGCCGACCTCATCCGACCGGGACTGCCCCCCGGGCAAGCGTGCATTTCGCGCCGCCGCGTCATGCCCAGGGGTGACGGACGTCCTTCTCGCTGTATCGAGTGCGCCACACTGGCGTTGGATGGTGTGGTCGATGCCGTCGTCGCGCCACCTGCTGGAGTAGTACATCACCGCACCACGCGGGGGCAGGTCGTGCGGCAGCAGGTTCCACTGGCAGCCGGTGCGGCTCTGGTAGAGGAGCGCGTTGACGATCTCCCGCATCGCATGCCGGCCCTGGTGGCCGCCGACCGAGGGGTGTGCGGCCTTCCATGCGGCGATCACCGGCTCGATCCGTGCCCACTGCTCGTCGGACAGGTCGGTCTTGTAGGGCTTGCGCTCTCTCACGACGTTCAGCCCAGCGCGCCCGAGCCCGCCGACGGCTGAGATGCCGCAGTCCCATACGTTCAGGTGACGGCAAATCGGCTATCAACTCACATATCGCCCTCTTGTAGCGCAGGGACGGGAAGTTCGCCCGACCCTCGGATGGTCAGTTGGGTGGGGACGGTGATGGTGTTGGCGCGGGAGCGGTCGCCGTCGAGTCGGGCCAGGGCGGTTATCGCTGCGATCCTGCCGATTTCCTTGGGATTTTGGGCGACGACGGTTAGGGCCGGCTCAAGTGCTTCGGCGAGTGGCACGTCGTCGAAGGCGACGACCGCCACGTCCTTGCGCTTGGTGCGGGCCAGTTCGGCGACGATGCCCAGCGCCATGATGTTGTTGCCGGCGAACAGGGCCGTGGGGGGATCAGCCAGGTTGAGGAGCTGGGAGGTCGCGGTCTGGGCCTCTTGCTGGTCGTGGGCATTGGTGAGGAGCGAGCGGTCGTAGGGGATGTCGGCTTCTTGCAACGCCGATCGGTAGCCGGCCAGACGTTCACGACGGGTGTACAGCTTTGGGGGCAGGTCGCCGACGAAGCCGATGCGCCGGTGTCCGTGGGTGATGAGATGGGTGACGCCGTCGTGGGCTCCGGTCCGGTTGGAGCTGACGATGCTGTCGGTGGCGAGGCCGACTCCGGGGCGGTCGAGGAAGATCACGGGCAGTCCCGCAGTGCGGTGGGATTTGAGGTGGGAGTGGTCGGCGCCGACGGAGGGAACGACGATCAGGATGCTGACGCGGCGGGCGAGGAACTTGTCCGTCAGGGCGCGTTCGCGGTCGGGGTCATCCGCGGAGGAGCCCATGAGCAGGGTCAGTCCGCGGTCGCGGACGGTGTCCTCGATGGCGCGGGCCACAGCTCCGAAGAAGGGGTTGGCGAGGTCGGGAATGACCAGGCCAATGGTGGTGTCCGGCCCGCCGACACGGATGTTGCGGGCCATGAGGTTCGGCTGGAAGCCGAGCTTGGCCACTGCGGCGAGTACCTGTTCCCTGGTCTGTGCGGAGGCGGGTCCGTCCTCGTTGAGGACTCGGGAGACCGTCTTGGCGCTGACGCCTACTTCTCGGGCGACATCGGCCAGGGTGGGGCGGCGGTTCGATGCCATCGAGGAAACCGTCTCCTGAAAGCTCTCAGTTCCGGCCGCGGCCTGGGCCGGAAACTGTGAGCGCTGGGTTGTGCCGTCAG
Source organism: Streptomyces sp. NPDC059371 (assembly GCF_042751995.1). NCBI lineage: Bacteria > Bacillati > Actinomycetota > Actinomycetes > Kitasatosporales > Streptomycetaceae > Streptomyces > Streptomyces sp. NPDC059371. The sequence continues at coordinate 7,320 of NZ_JBHYXD010000144.1, forward strand.
GTGGCCTGGATGCCGGCGGCCTTGGCAGCCTCGGAATCCGCTACGACAGTATCTCCGGTCTCGTCGATGGTGAGCGCGCCCGTCATGATGGCGACGACCTCAGCCATGGAGTAGTCGGAGGGGTTGATCAGCGCGGCGCGCCGGCCCAGCCGGTGGACGTGGATGCGGTCGGCGATCTCGAATACGTGGGGCATGTTGTGGCTGATCAGGACGACCGGCATGCCCTTGTCGCGGACTCGGCGGATGAGGTCCAGGACCTGGCCTGATTCCTTGACGCCGAGGGCGGCGGTAGGTTCGTCCATGACGACGACGGAGCGGGCCCAGGCGACGGACCGGGCGACCGCAACGGCCTGCCGCTGTCCGCCGGAGAGGGTCTCCACGGCCTGGGTGAGCGACCGCAGGCCGATCTTCAGGTCAGCCATGTGCTCGGCGGCCTCCTGGCGCATCCGCTTCTTGTCGAGCATGCGGAAGGTGCTGCCGAGAATGCCGGGACGGCGCAGCTCGCGCCCGAGGAACATGTTCGAGGCGATGTCCATGGAGGCGGCGACGGCGAGGTCCTGGTAGACCGTCTCGATGCCGTGGGCGCGGGCGTTTTGCGGGCCGGAGAAGGTGATGGGCTTGCCGTTCAGGCGTATTTCGCCGGCGTCCGGGACCACCGCGCCTGTGAGGGCCTTGATCAGGCTGGTCTTGCCGGCGCCGTTGTCGCCGATGACGGCGAGAACCTCGCCGGGAAGCAGGTCGAAGTCGGCGCCGTCGATGGCGGTGACCTGGCCGTACCGCTTGACCAGACCGCGGGCCTGCAGCACGGGCGTGGGGGAGGAGGTGGCGGTCATCGGGTCTTCTTCCGGGAGATCTGGTCGACGGTCACCGCGAGGATCACCAGAACGCCGGTGATCAGGGTCTGGTAGACGGAGGCGACGCCCATCAGCTGGAGACCGTTGCGGAACACGCCGACGATGAGGACGCCGACGAAGGTGCCCAGGACCGAGCCGCGGCCGCCGAAGAGGCTGGTGCCGCCGAGGACCACGGCCGTGATGCTGTCGAGGTTGTCCGTCTGTCCTGCCTGAGGATCGCCGACTCCGGTGCGGGAGATGAGCAGCAGGGCGGCGACGCCGTAGAGCAGGCCGGCCACGGTGTAGATGCCGATGGTCAGGCGGGAGGTGCGGATGCCGTTGAGCCGGGCGGCCTCGGCGCTGTTGCCCAGGGCGTAGACGTGCCGGCCCCAGCCGGTGCTGCTCAGCGCGTAGGCGAGGAGCAGGAACAGGGCGATGGTGACCAGGGAGCCGTAGGTGATGTCGGTGTGGCCGAGTGGGAAGGTCTCGCCGAGGGCCGTCAGCGGGCCGGGCAGGCTGGTGACCGTCTGTTCCTCGGAGTAGATGTGGGTCAGCGCGAACGCCACGTTGAGCATGCCGAGGGTCACGATGAACGGCGGCAGTGGGATCTTCTGTACCAACAGCCCGTTGAGCAGCCCGAAGCCGCCGCAGACGACCAGGCCCAGTGCGATCGCGACGAGCGGTGGGAGGGAGCCCTCGGCCGCCGCCTTGGCGATCACGATGCTGCCGAATGCCATCACCGCTCCGCACGACAGGTCGATGCCCGCCGTGAGGATGATCAGGGTCTGCCCGATGGCGAGGATGCCGACGACCATGACCTGCTGCACGATCAGCGAGAAGTTGCCGCCGGTGAAGAACTGGTCGGTCGAGAAGGAGAAGAAGGTGCAGGCCAGGAGGAGGGCGGCCAGAGGTCCGGTGGTGGGCGCCGTGAGCAGTCTGCGGGCCGTGGTCGGTGCTTTGAGCTCCGAGTACGGCGTTGTCGTGGCTGTCATGCGAAGTCCTAGTCAGAAGACAGATGTCCTTGTCGCAGGACGAGGGCAAAAGCCCCCGCCGCCGGGACAAGGGAGGGCGGCCGTCCCTGGCCGGGGAGGCGGGCCGGCCGCCCTGCTGGGGGGAAGCGGTGGTGTCGTGAGGCCCTAGGGAGCTCAGCCCCAGCAGTTCTCCAGGCCGTAGGCCGTGTCCTTGGCCGCGATCTTGTCCTGCGCCTTGTCGGTGATCAGCGTGACGCCGGTGTCGGTATAGCCGGCCGCCTTCTTGCCGTCCTTGGCATATGTCACGACGGCCTTGACGCCTTCGGCGGCCATCTTCAGCGGGTACTGCTGGGAGGTGGCGGCGATCTTGCCGTCCTTGACGGCCTGGGTGCCGGTGCAGCCGCCGTCGACGGAGACGATCAGCACGTCCTTCTCCCGGCCCTTGGCCTTCAGCGCGGTGTACGCGCCCAGCGCGGCCGGCTCGTTGATGGTGTAAACGACGTTGATGTCGGGCGACTTCTGCAGACAGTTCTCCATCGCGGTCTGGCCCTTGGCCTGGTCACCGCCGGTGTCCTGGGCGCACACGACATCCTTGTCGGTGGCACCGAAGCCCTTCAGGAAACCGTCGTGCCGCTGGACACCGACGGAGACGCCCGGCGCGAGGTCGAGGGTGGCTATCTTCGCGCTCTTGCCCTTCATGGCGGCCTTGGCGTATTCGCCGATCATCTGGCCGGCTTTGAGATTGTCGGTGGCGAAGAGGGCGTCGACCGCGCTCTGCGGGTCGGTCGGGGTGTCCAGGGCGATGACCAGGACACCCTTGGCGCGGGCCTTCTGGATCGCGGGCACGATCGCCTTGGAGTCGCTCGGGGTGATCAGGATGCCCTTCACACCGGCGGCGACCATGTTCTCGATGGCCGTGACCTGACCGGCGTTGTCCCCGTCGAACTTGCCTGCAGCCGTGGAGAGTTGGGCGCCGTTCTCCTTGGCGGCCTTCTCCGCACCCTCCTTCATCTTGACGAAGAACGGGTTGGTGTCGGTCTTGGTGATCAGACCGACCTTGACGCTGCCCGAGCCGGAGCTCGAGGAGCCGGAACCGGAGCCGGATCCGCAGGCTGCCAGGGTGAGCGCCGCGACGCCCGTGACGGCAGCGACTCTGAGGAGGGAAGGGGACGGACGAGTAGTGCGAGACACGATCGACTCCTGTGGGATAGCGAGCGGCACGAGTTGGGATCAGAGCAGGGCGCCCGGCGGGGGGGGGGGGGGGGGGGGGGGGCGGGGGGGGGGGGGCCGCCCCGGGGGTGGGGGAGTGTTGGCGGCCGCCCGGCTCACCTGCACGAGCCTCGGGACACA
>NZ_JBHYXD010000144.1:10483-16189 GCF_042751995.1 Streptomyces sp. NPDC059371
CGGCGCTCGGCGGCGCACCTCCGCGCGCGCCACCCCCGCGCCCCCGCCCGTCCGCTCCGCCCGCGCCGTCGTCTCCAACCCGCCCCGGCCCCCCGCCGTCACACCCACCCCCCTCCAACACCCCCCCCCACCACCTGGCGAGGATGATGGACTCCGGATCACGGCAACGTCAATGCCTTCCGCTCGTCACAAATCGGCAACGTCCTTAGTCGTCGCGAAGCCAGCCCGTGGCGGTGTTGCCACGCCGCCTCTTCGCCCGGCTCGCCAAGCCTTCCGAGAAAGAGCAGCCCATGAGCCCGCGTCAGATCACCGTTGTGGGAGAGTGCGTCGCGGACGCCTTCACCGAACCGGCAAACGTCTCCAGCGAACTCGCCCTGCGCGTGCTGCCGGGCGGCGGACCTGCGAACACGGCGGTGGCTCTGGCCCGGCTGGGCACACCGGCCCGCCTCCTGGCCCGCCTGTCCGGCGACGTGTTCGGCCGCCTGTTCCGGGCCCACCTGGAAGCGTCCGGCGTCGACCTGTCCTATGCCGTCGCCGCCGCCGAGCCCAGCACACTGGCCGTGGCGGAGCTGGATGTCACGGGACAGGCCACGTACTCGTTCCACGCGCAGAACACGGCCGACTGGCAGTGGACTCCAGGCGAACTGGCCAGGACGGACCTGTCCGAAACGGCCTGTGTGCACACCGGGTCGCTGGCACTGGTCCGCGAGCCCGGCGGGGCGGCGGTGGAGGAGTTCCTGGCGACAGCGGCTTCGCGGGCCACCATCAGCATCGACCCCAACGTCCGGCCACTGCTGGTGCGCCCCGAGGTCTACCGCGCCCGGCTGGCCCGCTGGTGCGCTCTCGCCGACATCCTGCGCCTGAGCGAGGACGACCTGGAACTCCTCCTGCCGGGCACCCCGCCCGAGCAGGCGTGCGACACCTGGCACGCCGCGGGAGTGCGGCTCGTCGTGATCACGCTCGGCGCCGACGGCGCCCTGGCCTCGCTCGACGGCGAACGGCTGCAGATACCCGGGGCGGCCGCGCGGGTGGTCGACACGGTCGGCGCGGGGGACTCCTTCACCGCCGGCCTGCTGCACCACCTCGGCGCCCGCAGACTCCTCGGGGGCCGACTGGCCGATCTCGGCCTGGACGATGTCGCGGAAGCCTGCCGGTTCGCCACCCGGGTCGCGGCGCTGACCTGCTCGGTTGCCGGCCCCAATCCGCCGTGGCGGAATCAGTTGGCGCAACTCGCGAACGTCGGCGGGGCCTGACCGGCGGGCAGGCCGCACCGGGCACTCCCGCCCGAACTGTTGACGCAGCGGCCGGATTTCGCTCATCATCGGCCCACTCGATGTCATCGATGACACAAGTCAACGATGACATTCCTGGGCCGTCGGCATGGACGACGCCGACCCCGGGCATCACTTTTCGGTCGGTCCACGCCAGAGCCGCAGGCTCCGCCCGGTGGACGGCCACAGCGCAGGAGAGATCATGAGCTCTGGAGATGTATCCCGGCATGCCCGCATGCGGATGATCGCGGCCGTGGTGACCGTCTGCGCCCTGTCCGCTGCCCCGCTCACCTCCCAGGCCGTAGCCGCCAGCACGCCCCCGTATTCCGAGACCCACCGGCCCCAGTTCCACTTCACGCCCGAGAAGAACTGGATGAACGACCCCAACGGCCTCGTGTACTACAAGGGCGAGTACCACCTCTTCTACCAGTACAACCCCAACGGCAACTCCTGGGGCGACATGTCCTGGGGCCACGCGGTGAGCAAGGACCTCGTGCACTGGAAGCAGCTGCCGCTCGCCCTCACACACGACGACAACGAGATGGTGTTCTCCGGCAGCGCGGTCGTCGACCGGGACAACACCACCGGCTTCGGCACCAAGAAGAACCCGCCCATGGTCGCGATCTACACCAGCTACGCCAAGTCCACCGGCACACAGGCCCAGTCGCTCGCCTACAGCACCGACCGCGGCCGCACCTGGACCAAGTACCAGGGCAACCCCGTCCTCGACATCGGCTCCAAGGACTTCCGCGACCCCAAGGTCCAGTGGTACGCGCCCACCAAGAGCTGGTTGATGACGGTGTCGCTGTCCGCCGAGCACAAGGTGCGGTTCTACTCGTCCAAGAACCTCAAGGACTGGGACCTGCTGAGCGACTTCGGGCCGTCCGGCGCGACGGGCGGCGTGTGGGAATGCCCCGACCTGTTCCCCCTCGCGGTCGACGGGGACAAGAAGAAGATCAAGTGGGTCCTGGTCGTCAACATCAACCCCGGCGGCATCGCAGGCGGGTCGGCCGCCCAGTACTTCGTCGGCGACTTCGACGGCGAGAAGTTCACCGCCGAGGACAAGGGTGCCTACACCCCGCCCACCGGCACGGTGATGCAGGACTTCGAGGGCACCGACTTCGGTTCGTGGACGACCACAGGCACGGCGTTCGGCCAAGCGCCGACAGCCGGAGCGGTGGAGGGGCAGGGCACGGTCGCCGGGTTCGACGGCAAGGGCCTCGCCAACAGCTTCCACTCAGGTGACGGCACCACCGGCACCCTCACCTCGCCCCCCTTCACCGTCGACAGCAAGTACCTGAACTTCAAGGTCGGCGGCGGCCGGCACCCGCACGTGCCCGGAACCGTCATGGAACAGGGCCCGCCGCCCGCAGGCACGGTCCTCGCCGACTTCGAGGGCGGCACCTACGGCGACTGGACGACCACCGGGGACGCCTTCGGCACCGCACCGGCCACCGGCACCCTCCCCAACCAGATGGAAGTCTCCGGCTACCTGGGCAGCGGCCTGGTCAACAGCTTCCGGGACGGCGACTCCACCACTGGCACCCTCACCTCGCCCGAATTCACCATCGACAAGAACTACGTCAACTTCCTCGTCGGGGGCGGCAGCCACCCCGCCGGATCCGACAACCCCACCGCGGTCGAGCTCCTTATCGACGGCCAGGTGGTCCGTAGCACCACCGGACAGGATGGCGAGGCCCTCAACTGGGCCTCCTGGGACGTCCGCGACCTGGCCGGCAAGAAGGCACGGATCAAAATCGTCGACGACAACACAGGCGGCTGGGGCCACGTCAACGTCGACCACATCATGCTCTCCGACACCCAGGCCCAGCCCGTCTCCCAGGAGACATCCGTCAACCTGATCGTCGACGGCAAGGTCGTCCGCAGCGCCACCGGCTCCAACAGCGAAGCCCTGGACTGGGCCTCCTTCGACATGCGCCCCTACGCGGGCAAGAAGGCACAGGTCCAGATCGTCGACATGAACACCGCCGGCTGGGGCCACCTCCTCGCCGACCAGTTCACCGCCGCCGACACGGCCGCCAAGTCTGTCGTACAGCGCGCCGACTGGGCCGACTACGGCAAGGACTACTACGCGGCGGTGTCCTGGGAGAACGCGCCGGACGGCAAGCGTTACATGATCGGCTGGATGAACAACTGGGACTACAGCGGTGCCATCCCCACGTCACCCTGGCGCGGCGCGCAGAGCATCCCTCGGGAGATGGCCCTGCGCACCATCGACGGCCGTATCCGACTGACCAGTCAGCCCGTGAACAGCGTGACCTCCCTGCGGCAGAAGCACCCGGCGTCCGCGGCCGGCGTCACCGTCAAGAACACCTCCAAGGCCCTGATCGGCCCCGCAGCCGAGGGCAAGGCGCTCGACATCGAGGCGACCTTCTCCCTCAAGGACGCTGACCGGTTCGGTCTGAAGGTGCTCACCGGCGCCAGGGGAGAGGAGACCGTCATCGGCTACGACACCACGGCACAGGAGCTGTACGTCGACCGCACCCACTCCGGCGCCGTCGACTTCAACAGCACCTTCCCTGGTGTCCAGAGCGCACCTTTGAAGGCCAAGAACGGCAAGGTGAAGCTGCGGATCCTCGTCGACTGGTCGTCCGTCGAGGTCTTCGGCGGCAGCGGCGAGGCCGCGATCACCGACCAGATCTTCCCCGACCCCGCCAGCCAGGGAGTGCAGGTTTTCGCCGAGAACGGATCGGTCAAGCTGGACAACGCCGTCGTCTGGCACCTCGACTCCGCCCACAAGTGACGAGCCCAAGTGACGCCCACAACTGACAAGGACACGAGACCGTGAAGAAGACCTTGCTCGCCGAGTTCACCGCCCGCGAGGGAGCACAAGACGAGGTCACCCGCCTGATCAGCGACTACGCCCTGAAGGTGCGAGAGGAAGAAGGCAACATCGCCTTCGACGTCTACACCAAGGCAGCCCACCCGCGCGCCTACCAGATCTTCGAGGTGTACCGGGACGAGGACGCTTTCCAGGCACACCTGAACGCCCCCTACGGCGGCCCCTTCAACGCCGCCCTCATTCCGCTGATCGAAGAGGACGCCTCCGGCCTGACGTTCCTCGAACCGCTGGAGTGACGATGCCGGACACACCTCAGGGCCGCGCTCTCGACCGCCTTGTGGTCCCCGTGCAGCCACACTCTGGGCGGTTCGTCACGGCCTGGTAAATCGTGGTTTCGGATCGGGCGGGCAACGCACTAGCCCTGGCCGAGATCGCAGTACTGCCGGGCTTGCCGCTAGCGACGGTGCTGGAGGCGACCGCGTCTCAGTCGCCGAAGACTTCGATCGTGCGTACGTGAGGACCCGTGTCTCAACGGCCGGCTCGAGCAGACGCAGGGGAGGTGGCATGCTGCCCACCCTGCAGGGTGGGCAGCACTACCGGTGTCTTGGGGATGTGCTCAGTCGGTGGTGAGCATGCCTTCGCGGAGTTTGGTGAGGGTGCGGCCCAGGAGGCGGGAGACGTGCATCTGGGAGATGCCGAGGTGTTCGCCGATCTGGGCCTGGGTGAGTTCGTCGACGAACCGCATGTGGATGATGCGGCGTTCGCGGTCGTCGAGCTGGGCGATCATCGGGGCGAGGGCGTGGAAGTCTTCAACCAGTTCGAGGGCGTTGTCGTCCACGCCGATGAAGTCGGCAAGTGCGGCTTCGCCGTCTTCGCTGGAGGTGATGGCGGCATCGAGGGAGGTTGACGTGTAGCCGTTGGAGGCCTTCCGGGCCTCGATGACGTCCTTCTCCGACAGGGACATCAGCTGGGACAGTTCATGGGTGGTGGGCGTGCGCCCGAGCCGGCTGCGGAGTTCTTCGCTGGCTTTGGCGAGCTGGACGCGGGCTTCCTGGAGGCGGCGGGGTACGTGGACGGCCCAGGAGGTGTCGCGGAAGAAGCGCTTGATCTCACCGACGATGTAGGGGACGGCGAAGGAGGTGAACTCGACTTCGCGGGACAGCTCGAACCGGTCGATGGCCTTGATGAGGCCGATGGTGCCGACCTGGACGATGTCCTCCATCTCGTCCTGGCCGCGGCTGCGGAAGCGCCCGGCGGCGTACTGGACGAGGGTGATGTTCATTTCGATGAGGGTGTTGCGCACGTACTGGTACTCGGGCGTGCCCTCTTCCAGGACGGCGAGCTGGTCGAAGAACAGCCGGGACAACTGCCGGGCGTCCTTGGGGGCGATCTCGGAAGGGTCCGCGATCTCGGGCAGCATCGCGGTGCGTGCCTCTGCTGTCTTCGTCACTGTCATGTCAGGCCCCTCCTGCGTGATCCAGTCTTCAGTCACCGGCCCCGTGCACGCCGGCGACAGACGATGTACCCGGGTCCGAAAAATGCATGCCGGCAGATTTTAGAACGGACTCAGCGCACCCGAGCGACCGCCTGGCGGGCGGTCTGCGGCGCACGAGAAGTGGGGGGGGGGGGGGG
>NZ_JBHYXD010000144.1:16199-16972 GCF_042751995.1 Streptomyces sp. NPDC059371
GCGCCCCCCCCCGCGCCGCCGCGCGGCGGGGGGCGGCGCGGGGGGGGCGGGCCGGGGGGGGCGCCCGGGCGGGCGCCCGCGCCCCCCCCCCACTTCTGGGCTGGTGCTCGACGTCAGATGCCGCGCTGGGTCTGGTAGTAGCTGCCGACCTGCTTGTCCTTGTCGAACTCGGGGGAGTCCTTGATCTGGTCCTTGGTGAGGGCGACGTAGATCTTCCGCTCGGCCTGGTCGACCGACTGCACGGTCCCGGCCGGCAGCAGCACATGCTTGCCCAAGATCCATACGCCGGTGTCGACGACGAGGTAGGCGGAGTTGACATCGTCCGAGTGCTTGTCGACCTTGCCGATGCTGCCGTCGGTGGCCTCGACCTTGTATCCGATCAGGTCGGTGCCTGCGGTGTGGTCGGTGGCCGGCTGGTAGCCCCAGATGTTGTCACTCATAAAGAACGGCTCCCATGTCGAGATTGATTGCTACTGCCGCAGCCGAACTGCGGTTAGTGCAGGCGTCATCGAATCCGGTGACGCTTCCTCGGAAAGCCGGGTTCCCCGGCTTCTGGGCCCCGTACATTCACGTTCACGCCGAGACGAGATGCGGATGGCCGGAGGTGCCGTGCTGGAGGCCGTGGTTCCTGGCGTCACGGCCACCTCCGGCCATGGTTTCCAAGTACCCCGTATCGGTAGAATCACCACTTTCATCCCTGCAGTGACAGGAAGAGACAGGAAACGGGGGGGGGGGCGCGGCCGGGGGGGGGGCGCCCCCCCCGCCGGGTGTGC
>NZ_JBHYXD010000145.1:0-16765 GCF_042751995.1 Streptomyces sp. NPDC059371
TGATGCCCTCCTGGGCCGGGATGGGCAGGGTCACGATCTGCATGTTGACCTTGCGCAGCCGGTCCACGAAGGGCACGACCATCGTGAAGCCGGGGCCGCGGACCTCGGAACGCAGCTTGCCGAGCCGCAGCACCACGCCCCGTTCGTACTGTTTGACGACGCGGGCCGCGGTCATCGTGTAGACCAGCCCCACGAACACGACGGAGACTCCCGCCGCCACCAGTTCCTCGACCATCACGGCCCCCCAGGGTCCGACGTGGCGCACCGGGCCTGTACAGCGAGTGTGTACAGCGCGTGCTTCGAAGGTAGACCCGTCACCGGAACAAGGGCGAGCCCCCGCACACCGGTTGCGTGCGGGGGCTCGCTCATGGGTCCGTCTGCCGTGGGTCCGGTCGCGCGGAATCCGTGGGGGGTGCCGGTCCTGTGGGTCGAGGAGTCGACGAACGGCCGGTCCGTCGCGCGACCGGACGGTCAGCCGACGCTCACGCCGTAGTAGCTGAGCGCCTCGGTGACCGGCTGGAAGAAGGTCGTACCGCCGGAGCTGCAGTTGCCGCTGCCTCCGGAGGTCAGACCGTAGGCCACACTGCCGCCGTACAGGGGACCGCCGCTGTCTCCGCCCTCGGCGCAGACCGTGGTCTGGATCATGCCGTAGACGACGTCACCACTGCCGTAGTTGACCGTGGCGTTCAGGGCGGTGACCCGGCCGCTGTGTGTACCGGTGGTCGAGCCGCGCCGGTAGACCGTCGTGCCCACGCTGGGCGTGGCCGCGCTGCTGATCGTCTGGCTGCCGACCGCGCTCGGGTGCGCGACCGTGGTACTGGTGTACTTGACCAGCGCGAAGTCGTTGGTCGGGAAGCTGTAGCTGACGTTCGTGCCCAGCTTCGTGGTCTGGCCCGAGTTGGAGTACCAGGTGGAGGCGACCTCACCGCAGTGGCCGGCGGTCAGGAAGTAGTACGTGCTGCCGCTGTGCACGTTGAAGCCGAGCGAACAGCGGTAGCCGCCGCCGTAGATGGCGTCGCCGCCGGTGATCAGCTTCTTGAAGGTGCCGGGGGTGTGCTTGATCGTGAGCGCCGCCGCGTTGCCGCCGGCGTCCCGCTTGATCTTCGCGATCTCCGCCTTCGAGACCGTGCTGTCGACGGTGACGACCACGCGGTTCGTCCTGGCGTCGACCGCCCAGGCGGTGCCCGCGACATCGGACTTGAGGACCGACTGCTTGGCACTGGTCAGCTGGGTGGCGCTGAACGTCTGGGCGTCGGACGCGTTCGCGCTGGGGACCGCGAACGCTGCGGCGGCCACGAGTCCGGTGGACACGGCGATCAGCCGGCTCCGTCTCGCGATGCCACCACGGGGGGTTGTGCGCTTGATCCTCACGTTTCATTCCTCCGAAGGGAAGTAAGGGGCCCCATGTCGTGGGGTCGGGGCCCGTGAGGCGCAGCCGGGAGCCGCCCGTCCGGATTCCGAACAAGCCATGCCCCTGACAAGCGCTGAGGGGGAGTATTCGGCTGCGCGACCGACAGGCGCAAGGGCGCCTTTCGGCCGTGCAGCCTTCAACTTGCCCTCATACGGAGGAGGTTGATCATCGGATCACTGGAGGCGCCGGATTCCCCCGAGTCCTCGGGAGTCCCGGGGGCCTCAGCTCAATCGGCGCTCCCCCGCGGCGACGGCCACGCGCAGCGTATTTCCGGGCGGCGGGAACGGGCAGACGAAATGGTCCGCGAACGCGCACGGCGGAAGCACGGTCCGGTTGAAGTCCACCGTCGTACGCCCCTCGGCGTCGGGCGCCGCGGGGCGAAGGAACCGGAAGCGGTAACTGCCGTCCCTGCTGGTCGTGTCGGCGAAGACGGCCCACAGCGTGCCGTCGCTCTCCACCGACACCTGGAGGGTGAGGTCCTGCCCGTCCAGGGTGAAGGCGAGGACTCCGCCGAGCGCGAGCCCGCGGGTCACTCCGTCGGCGTTCTCGACACGCACGGTACGGCCCTCGCCGTACGGGGTGAAGTGTCCGGGCACCGCCCAGCGCTCGTCGTACGGGGTCGCCTCGATGCCCGCGAAGGCTTTCCGGGTGGGCGCGTCGGGGTCGTAGACGCGTACGCCCCAGATCCCCTCGCGCACCAGGACGACGAACCGGCGCTCCCCCCGCGCGACCCGGGCTCCGTCGGCCCCTCCGTAGTCGGCGCCCAGCACGATGTCGCCGGTGAAGGGCTCGCCGTCGACCGTGAGCCCTTCCTCGGCGACCGCCGTCAGGACCACTTGGTCGCCCTTGAGCGCCCATTGCCCGGGAGTGTCCGGAAGTCGCCCTTCCGGATAGTCCTCGATCCAGTGGGTCCCCATGAGCGCGAGCGGGCCGTACGGCGCCGACACCGTCGCCACACGGTGCTCCTGCCAGTGCTTCCAGTCCTCGGATGCGTCCGTCGTCATGTGATCGACTTTTTCACACGGGCTCGGCCGGGCTTCTCACAACCCGCAGTCGCAGCACGAGCAGCACTCACAGCACTCACACGCCTCGCAGCAACCGCAGTCGCAGTCACAGTCGCTCAGGCACCCTTCGCGCTTCTTGCGCGACCACGGACCCTCGTACTCGTCGGCGCAGCACATCTTGCAGGTGCAGCACAGTCCGACGGCCGCGGCGCAGCCGGCCCAGAATCCCCGCCTGCCGGGGGCGGGGGGCTGGAAGGACGGCCCGCCGCCGAAGGGGTTGCCGCCGCCCGTGTACGGATTCCCGCCGTGGTGGGGCGGCGGTCCGAAGGAACCCTCGGGTGCGAGCAGGACCGCGGAGCCCGGCGCGCCGAGGAGGCGGCCGGACCCGGAGTCGGGGGAGCCGTGCGGTCCCTGCACCCCGTCCGCGGGGTGCCCGCATCCCGACGTCCCGAACGCGCGGTCCACCGAGCGGCCCAGTTCGTGGACGAGCAGCACATGCGCCAGTCTGCCGTCGGTGAACTCGGCCTCGCGCAGGGCGAGCCGTATCCCGTGCAGGGCGTCGTCGGCGAGCCGGCGGGCCTCGGTGAGCGGGGTCCCGGTGGCCGTGAGCGGGTTCCAGGCTCCCGACGCGGCGTCAGTTTGCCTGTCCTCCACGGCGTCCAGCAGATGCGCGAGCCGTCCGAAGAGCCGTCCGGCCTCGGCCAGCGGCGCGGCGTTGCCGGGGCGGCCGGCGAGGACGGCGGTGTGCGCGAAGGCGGCGGCGGTGGCGGTCTCGGTGGGTTCCGTGACGGTCGGCAACGGCGTTCCCGGCCCGGCGAGCGCCTCGATCCCGATCTGCCGGTCCACCGCGTCGACGAGCACGGCCGTGTCGAATCCGACGGCACTTCCCGTTCGCGCCCCGGCCCTGCTCCAGCTCGTGGCCACCCGGCGCGCGGCCGGCGCGAGCGGCTTGCGCGCCAGGAGCCCGTCTCCGTCGGCGACATGGTCGCGGACCTTCGCCGAGGCGAGGACCAGCGAGACGGCGGCGGCGAGCCGCGCGCCCTCGCCCTGCGCGACGGACGCGGTCCGCATGCCCCGCAGCGGACAGGGGCCCGCGGTGCGCCGCCACCCCGTCGTGCGCTCGGCCTGAGCCTCCGTCAGAACCGATATCAGCAGGCCGTCGTAGTTGGTGACCACCCGCGCGAACTGGCCGTGGTCCCCGCGCAGCGCGAGACAGAGCCCGCACAGATGCGCCATCCACTGCGTCTTGAGCCCTTCACCGAGCCGGTGGCTGCAGGGCCTCACGATTCCGAACACGACACTCCCCCGTGACCCGTACGACATTGCGGTCGGGCATCGTATCGACCCTCCCGTTCACCCGTACGCCCCGCTCGTCACCCGGTCGCCGCGAGAAATCATATTTCACTCTCAGTCAGCAGCCTTACCCCGTACGACCCTTGGGGGGCGCGGGCTCTCGACGGATTCGCTGTGCACCAGTACCGTCACGAAACCCCCACGCGGCGTCTATCCACTTGGCGCGACATCCGCATCATGGACGACCATGGGGATGCGGAAGCACGAAAGACCGCTGTGAGAGGAGGCGTCCATGGGATCGGTGCGCAAGGCGAGTGCCTGGCTTGGCCTCGTCGACGACAACGATGACGAGCGTTACTACGACGACGACTACGCCGAGGGTCAGGACTCCGGCAACGCCTGGGTCACCGACCCTCGCGTGAAGGTTGCTTCCGAGACGGCGGAGGAGAAGGGCCGCCGGATCGGCACGGTCACCCCGGACAGCTTCCGGGACGCACGCGGTATCGGCGAACTCTTCCGGGACGGCGTCCCGGTCATCATCAACCTCACGACCATGGAGGCCGCCGACGCCAAGCGCGTGGTGGACTTCGCGGCCGGCCTGACCTTCGGCCTGCACGGCACCATCGAGCGGGTGGCGACCCGGGTCTTCCTGCTGACCCCGGCGCACACGGAGATCGTCAGCGGCGAGGCCGCGGGCCGTCAGACGGACGGCTTCTTCAACCAGAGCTGAGGCAGGGCCGCTCACCGGCCCTGTCTCGCCGGGGCTTCACGCACGGGGTCTTCACCGGAAGGCGTCGAGCCCGGTGAGCGCCTTGCCCAGCACAAGCTGATGCATCTCGACGGTGCCCTCGTAGGTGAGCACCGACTCCAGGTTCGTCGCGTGCCGCATCACGGGGTATTCCAGCGAGATCCCGTTGGCACCGAGGATCGTGCGCGAGGTACGGCAGATCTCGATGGCCTCGCGTACGTTGTTGAGCTTGCCGAAGCTGATCTGCTCGGGGCGGAGCCGTCCCGCGTCCATGCGGCGCCCCAGGTGATGGGCGAGCAGGATTCCCTTGTGCAGTTCGACGGCCATGTCGGCGAGTTTGGCCTGGGTGAGCTGGAAGCCGCCGATGGGACGTCCGAACTGCTCACGCGTCCTCGCGTACGCGAGGGCGGACTCGAAGCTGGACCGTGCCGCGCCCATGGCGCCCCACACGATCCCGTACCGCGCGTGGGAGAGGCAGCCGAGCGGACCCTTGAGGCCGACGACGTCGGGCAGGACGGCGTCGGCCGGCAGCCGCACGTCGTCGAGGACGAGCTCGCTGGTCACGCTGGCCCGCAGGGACCACTTGTGCTTGATCTCGGGGGCGGAGAACCCGGGCACGTCGGTGGGCACGACGAATCCGCGGATGCCGTCGTCGGTCTGCGCCCAGACGACGGCGACACCGGCGACGGAACCGTTGGTGATCCACATCTTGCGGCCGTTCAGGACCCAGTCCCCGCCGTCGCGCTTGGCGTGCGTGCGCATGGAGGCGGGGTCGGAGCCGTGGTCGGGCTCGGTCAGCCCGAAGCAGCCGATGATCTCGCCGGAGGCCATGCGGGGCAGCCAGGTCCGCTTCTGCTCCTCGCTGCCGAACCGGTGGATGGCGTACATGGCCAGCGAGCCCTGGACCGAGACGAGCGAGCGGATGCCGGAGTCGGCCGCCTCCAGCTCCAGACAGGCGAGTCCGTACTGCACGGCGCTCGCCCCCGCGCACCCGTAGCCCTGGAGCGACATGCCGAGGGCGCCGATCCCGCCGAGTTCGCGTGCCAGTTCCCGGATGCCGGGCAGCTCGCCCTTCTCGTACCAGTCGGCGACGTAGGGCAGCACCCGGTCCGCGGCCCAGGCCCGCACGGTGTCGCGGACGGCCAGTTCCTCCGCGTCCAGCAGGTCGTCGATCCCGAGCGGGTCGGCGGGGTCGAAGGACGGCAGCTTCGAGGACGCGGACATACGACAGCCTCCGGCAGGGTGATAACTAGCACCGCTAGTCAAGGATCTCGGCCCGACGTTACGACGCAGTCTCCCGCAAGTCCAGGGCACTTCCGCACACGGCTCCGGCCCAGGGCCCGTCCGGCAACTCCCGTCCGGCAACTCCCGTCCGGCCGGCCCTAGGTCGTGTCCGCAAAGTCTCGCCTGCCCGGCGACGCCTCGCACGCTCCCCCAAGCTCTTCGAGCAGGGGGGGACCCCCATGACGCCGCCGGGCCCGCCCTCCGGGCGGACGACGCGACTTTGCGGACACGACCTAGGCGGAGACGCGGGTCTCGGAGACCTCGGGAACCCCGGGAACCCCCGGGACGCGGGACACCGCGGGAACCTCGGAGATCTTGGGGATCTCTGGAGTCCCGGAGGTCCGGGCGGCCTCGGGGGCCTCGCGCGTCCCGGCGGCATCCCGTGGAGCCGGGATCCCGGCGTCACCCGCCGCGGGTGCCCCGCAGTCCATGACGCGCGGCAGCCGCAGTGCCATCACGGCGCCGAGCAGCAGCAGGCCCGCGCTCACCAGCAGCGTCACATGCAGTCCGTGCACGAAGGAGTCCCGGGCGGCATGCCGCAGGGCGTGGCCCGACGCGCCTCCGAGCCGGTCGGCGACCTGGTACGCCTCGCCCAGCGAGTGTCCCGCCGCCGTCGAATCGGCCGCCCGGACGCCGGGGACGGACGACAGCCCGGGCGCGTACGCCGCGTTCATCACGCTTCCCAGCAGCGCGATCCCGATCCCCGCGCCCAGTTGGTACGAGGTCTCGCCGATCGCCGCGGCGCCGCCCGACTGCGCCTGCGGCGCCTCGCTCAGCATGGACTCGTACGCCCCGAAGAGGGTGGTCTCCAGGCCGAAGCCCAGCAGGACGAAGCCGAAGAGCAGCAGCCCGGCGTTGTCGTCGCCGCCCATCGCGGTGAGGGTGACCACGGCGGCCGCGGTGAGGCAGAACCCGAAGGAGACCATCGCGCGCGGCCCGAACCGGCGCAGCAGCTTCGCCCCCGCGAGACCGGCGGCCATCGCCGCGATGGTGAGCGGCAGCAGCCGCAGCCCGGTCTGGAGGGGTGACAGGCCGAGGACGAGCTGGAGGTACTGCGCGGCGATCAGTTCCAGGCCCACCAGGGCGAGCATGGCGAGGACGATGCACCCCACCGACGTGCTGAAGGCCGGGCGCGCGAACATGCGCAGGTCGACCAGGGGATGCGCGCGCCGCCGCTGCCGCCGTACGAATGCGGCCATCAGCACGGCGCCGACGAGCAGCGACCCGAGGGTGAGGGGGCCGAAGGGCGCCTCACCGCCGCCGAGACGCTTCACGCCGAGGACGACTCCGAACAGGCCGGCGGCGGCCATGAGCGCCCCGACGACGTCCCAGGGACCTTCGCGGTCGCCGTGGGACTCGGGCAGCAGCAGCCGTCCCACCGGAAGGCTGATGATCATCAGCGGGATGTTGACGAGGAAGACCGATCCCCACCAGAAGTGCTCCAGGAGGAAGCCGCCGAGGAGCGGTCCGACCGCCGCGCCGACGGCGGCGACGGCGCTCCAGATGCCGATCGCGAGCGCACGCTCACGCCGGTCGGGGAAGACCTCGCGCAGGATCGACAGCGTGGCGGGCATGATCATCGCGCCGCCGATGCCGAGCAGTGCGCGGGCGCCTATCAGGAGCTGCGCGTTCCCGGAGAGGGCCGCGATGCCCGAGGCGATTCCGAAGAGGGTGTACCCGAGGAGGAGAACCCGTCTGCGGCCGATCCGGTCACCGAGCGTGCCGAAGAGTATGAGAAGCGAGGCGCAGACGAGCGGATAGACGTCGACGATCCAGAGCAGTTCCATCGCACCGGGCTTCAGGTCCTCGGTGACGGCGGGTACCGCGACATGGAGCACGGTGGCGTCGAGGGCGACCAGCAGCAGGCTGAGGCACAGGACGACGAGAACGACCCATCGGTTGGCACCTGCTCCGGTCTCCCGACGGCATCGCGCAGCGGCCGTGGTCGTCCCGGACATGTACGTACCTCCAGAGGTTCCCTCGCGTTCTGCGGATCCGCAGGGTGGGGACTCCCTGGGGCTGCGGCCCGGAGAACGGAGTCCCGGGCCCACGCAGCAAAGGCGAGTGAGCCGTCAGCGTACGACAGTTCTCGCCCGGGTCACGTGGCGGACCTCTCACGTTCGCCGGCCGGGTGTGTGGCGTACGCCACGCCGCTCACCCGTCGTCACGCCCCGCGCGGCCTGCCGGTTCCGCCCTCCGCCGATAATCGAGCCCGTGACCGAACCCGAGAGTCCCGCCGCGACCCCCCTCGAGGGCGCCCTGCGCCGAGCCGCGCCCGCCCTCCTCGGGTACGCGGCGGTCCGCGCCCTGGGCCTCGTCACGCTCGCCGTGTGGAGCTCGGCGAACGGCAAGAGCGCCCACCGGCTGCTGTCGGGGCGCTGGGACTCGCTCTGGTACACGAGGGTCGCCGAGCTCGGCTACGGCTACGAGGTCCGCCTCCCGAACGGTGACGTGCACGCGAATCTCGCGTTCTTCCCGCTGCTGCCCTGGCTGGAGCGGATCGCCCACGCGGTGACACCGCTGTCGTACGCGGACGCCGGCCTGCTGGTCTCCGCGGTGGCCTCGCTCGCCGCGGCCTGGGGGATCTTCGCGGTCGCCGACCACGTCCACGGCCGCCGGGCCGGAGTCTGCGCGGCGCTGGTGTGGGCGGTCCTGCCCGTCGGCGTGGTGCAGTCGATGGCGTACAGCGAGTCCCTGTTCACCGCGCTCGCCGCGTGGTCGCTGTACGCGGTGCTGACCGGCCGGTGGCTGACCGCGGGACTGCTCGCCGCGCTCGCCGGGCTGACACGGCCGGTGGGAGTCGCGGTGGTCGCGGCCCTGTGGGTGGCGGCGATTACCTCGTTCGTGGGAGAACGCCGGTCCGGCGGAAGCACGCCCCGGACGGACGGCGCGCGTCCGTGGCGGCGCGCCCTCGCCATGATCATCGCGCCGCTCGGCGCCGCCGGTTACGTGCTGTGGGTGGGGCATCGCACCGGCGGGGGGCCGCTCGGCTATCTCGACGTCCAGGCGGGGTGGCGCAACGGCTTCGACGGCGGTTACGCCTTCGGGCGCTTCGTGGCGGAGAAGTTCACCTCGTTCCCGTCCGCCCTCGCCGGTGCCGCCCTGGTCGCCGGAGTGGTGCTGATCCTGTCGCTCTACGTGACATGCGTGCGCCAGGGCCAGCCACCGGCGCTCCTCGTCTACGCGGGGGTCGTCGTCGCGCTCGCCCTGTGCGCGTCGAGCTACTTCGGCTCGAAGCCACGCCTGCTGCTGCCCGCCTTCCCTCTCCTGCTCCCTCCGGCCAGGGCGCTGGCAGGGCTGCGTACGTCCAGGTCGGCGCTGATTCTCGGGGGCGTCGCGGTGGCCTCGGCGGCGTACGGGGCCTTCTGGCTGAACGGCTCAGGACCCCCCTGACCGGCCCCGCGGCACCCCGCGCGGGACCGGTGAGCGGGCGGCGAATTCCACGCCATCATTCGGTGAACGAATATAAAAGTGCCATAAACTCGAAGCCCCTCGGCGATCAATGGAATTGAAGGCTCCGCGGTCCCGGGATTAGCGATTCATTAGAAATAAGCATGATCCTGAGAGGAATCCCACATCACATCGTCATCACAAACCGAGTGATTCGGCCTGGAACGCAGCTCACTCGCTGTAACGTCGATTGAGTGCGTACCGAACGAAACCTCACCCGTCTGGACCGGGTCTTCGCCCGGCTGGACCGTGAGCCGGAACGACCGGCCCACATCGATGTGCCGAAGATGAGTCGGCACAGGGTTGTCCTCTTCGCGGCGACCCTGGCCTTCTACCTGGCGATCGTGTGGGCCGTGGCGATCACGTCGTGGCTGGTCCGGTTCGACTGGCAGGTCATGTTCTTCCGGCCCTACCAGCAGTGGCCGGAGATCCACGCGTTCCTGGACTACTACGTGGTGCTCGGCCAGCGCGGCCCCACCGCGGTGATGGTCGCCGCGTGGCTGGGCTGGCGTTCCTGGCGCCAGCACACCCTGCGCCCGCTGCTCACGCTGGGCGCGTCCCTGCTGCTGCTCAACATCACGGTGGGCGCGGCGAAGCTCGGCATGGGCCGTCTCGGCCCGCACTACGCCATCACCATCGGCTCGAACGAGATGGGTCTGGGCGGCGATATATTTCCTTCGGGCCACACCGCCAACGCCGTCGTGACCTGGGGAATCCTGGCCTATCTGGCGTCGACCCCGAGAGCCAGACGCTGGCTCTCGGCGCTGTCCGCCGTGACCTCGCTGGGCGTCGGCCTCACCACCGTCTACCTGGGTACGCACTGGCTGAGCGATGTCCTGCTGGGCTGGGCCGCGGGTCTGCTGATCCTGCTGGCGCTGCCCTGGTGCGAGCCGCTGATCGCCCGCTCCGAGGCCGGGATCTTCGCGCTGCGCGATCTGTTGCGCACCCGTCGCGGCGGTACCGCGCCCAGGCCCGCCCCGGTTCCCTCTCCGGTCCCCGCGCCGGTCATGTCCCCGCGGGCCGCCGCGGTGGACAGCGAGGTGCCGGCCCGCGGTGCCGTCGCCTCCCGTCCGCCCAGATCCCCCGTCCACCTGGCTCCTGGCCCGCACACCGCCCGCTCGGAGCGCACGCCGGTGACACCGGCGGGCAGCCGCCGTCCGGCCCACCCGGACCGTCCGCCGCATCCGGACCGTCCGACGCGCGCGACCGCCGCGACGGCCCGTCCGCTGACGGGCGGCTGAGGACTGCGGGGTCGGTACGCACAGCCTCTCCCCGCACAGCGAAGGCCCCCGGCTCGACGAGCCGGGGGCCTTCGCGCATCGTGGGGCGGTGCTCACCCCGGTGCGGCGCGGCGGCGTGCCGCCGCGCGCCGGGGCCGGGCGCTCAGCCCTTCCAGCAGCGCGTCACCGTACCGTCCGTGACCTCGAAGTTCAGCCGCCCCACCAGGTACTCCATGGTGATGATCGCGCCGGGCGGCAACGAGCGGACCGTCGGCCAGCCGCGCTCCCGCGCACGCTCACGCGCCCCGCTCACCTCCAGCCCGACATAGCTCTCCGGATCGTCCTGCGGCTCTGTGTGAGAGGGGGGATTGGGTGCCATGACCGCCACGTTAGGCGGCACACCCGGGCGGTGGAAGCCCGATCGGCGACGAAGCGTCACCTGTCCCTCGCCGGTCACGCTTCTGTCACAGGATCACGACACGTGTTTCGCCGAACTCCATCACCCGTATGAGGGTCCGCTTCCGTGTTCCGCACGCCTTCGAACGTAATTCGGAGCCGTCGTACGAGAGCCCCGAATAGCACCGCGAAATGTGCGCGGCGGTGGCCGGTGCGGGCGCTGCGGCGCTTTCCATTCCGATCCGCTCCGATTCCGGCCCGGACCACGGGAGCTGACGCCGCATAGGAAATACACGCTACGAGCACACAACCCCCGCACGGCCGCCGCGGCACCCGGGACTTCCGCTACGGCACGCGGACCGTGACCGGCGCTCCCTCGGAACCCGGTTCCCCGGACCCCTGCTTCCCGGGACCCGATTCCCCGGGCCTCTGCCTCTCCAGCGCCCGGGACAACCGGTCCCGGGCCGTCCTGATCACGTCGCCGAGTTCGGCCGGCTCCAGGATCTCGAAGTCGAGCCCCGTCATCATCACGTGGACGACCATGACGTCGAGGCTCGGCGCCCCCGTGCGCAGGATGCAGGTGTCCTCGTCCGAGGCCTCCAGGGTCCCGGCCGAGGGCGAGATCCGCGCGGCGGCCTCCTCCAGCGGCACCAGCAGCCGCACCACGGCGTGCGTGGCGTAGGCGCCGGTGGAGACGCCCCTGGAGACGTACTCGGCCAGATTCGCGGCCGGTGGCGTACGGGGCGCGAAGCGCGGTCCGTGCGGCGGGCGGGGCGTGACGCGGTCGGCCCGGAAGGTACGCCAGTCGTCGCGGTCGACGTCCCAGGCGACCAGGTACCAGCGGCGCTCGGTGCACACCAGCCGGTACGGCTCGACGGTCCGGCGCGTCGAGGACCCCCCGTGATCGCGGTACTCGAAGCGCAGCCGCTCGCTGTCACGGCAGGCGTTGGCCAGTTCGGTGAGGACGGCGGGATCGACGACGGAGGGCCCCGGGCCGCGCAGCATCGGCACGGTGAAGGCGTTCAGCGCGCCGACCCTGCGCCGCAGCCGGCCCGGCAGGACCTGTTCCAGCTTGGCGAGCGCGCGTACGGAGGACTCGCCGATGCCCTCGATGCCCTGCCCGGCCGCCGTGCGGAGCCCCACGGCCACCGCGACGGCCTCGTCGTCGTCCAGGAGCAGCGGCGGCAGTTCGGCCCCCGCGCCGAGCTGGTAGCCGCCGCCCGTACCGGGGCTGGCGTTGACGGGATAGCCCAGCTCGCGCAGCCGGTCCACGTCACGGCGGACGGTGCGCGGGGTGACGCCCAGCCGCTCGGCGAGGTCCGCGCCCGACCAGTCGCGGTGGGCCTGCAGCAGTGAGAGCAGGCGCAGCAGTCGTGCGGATGTCTCCAACATGCCGCCGAGTCTGCCAGCGCTTGCGGACAGCCGCTGTCCGCAAGGCGACGTCCCCTCACGGGCTTCACGGGCGGTAGGCGATCTGCGGTACGTCGAAACAGTTCGTGTTCATGTCGCCCTGGGTGACCCAGCCCCTACCGTCGCGCCAGCGGGCCACCGAGAGGCACGTCCGGCGCGTTTTCGGCGGCTCGGCGAGCCGCTCGTAGGTGACGGGGAGCAGCAGCCCGCCCGCGGTGTAGGGCTCGCCCCTGTTCATGAACGCGTCGACGCACCCCCGGGTGACGCCCGTACGCGCGCAGGACCTGGCCGCGTCCGTGAACCACCGGGCCGCCGCCCATCCCTCCAGTTGCCACTGGGAGTGGG
Organism: Streptomyces sp. NPDC059371; assembly: GCF_042751995.1. NCBI lineage: Bacteria > Bacillati > Actinomycetota > Actinomycetes > Kitasatosporales > Streptomycetaceae > Streptomyces > Streptomyces sp. NPDC059371. The sequence continues at coordinate 12,562 of NZ_JBHYXD010000145.1, forward strand.
CCGACAGCCCCTTCGTCGCGTCGCGGAACTCCCGTACGGCGGTGTCGCCGGTGTCCTCGTAGTTGCGGCTCGACCCGGTGGCCCACAGGGCGTTTCGGCAGCGCGGCGCGTCCTTGTAGTCCTCGGGCACGGTGGACGTCCAGTTCTGGACGTTGGTCACCTTGGCGGTGACGTGGGCGCCGACGTCGTCCATGGCCTTGCAGAGCTGGGAGTTGCCATGGGTGTCGAGGGCGTCGAAGACGAGGTCCGCGTGCTGTGCCTTCAGGTCGGCCGCGGCGGCGCGGAAGTCGGGCAGCGCGAAGTCGACCTGTTCGGAGACGACCCGGTAGCCCTCGGCCCTGAGCCCCTCGGTGACCAGCCGGGCGTAGGCGGCGGAGGCGGACTGGTTGTAGGAGACGACGGCGGCCGTACGGGCGCCGTGGACGCGCTTGAAGTAGCGGTAGACCTCGGTGCCGCCGTAGAGCTCGCCGTCCCAGCCGGGCGTGCCGTGGCGTGGCGCGAGGCTGCCGTAGATCCCGTACAGATGCGGATACGTGTCGTAGGCGGCGCCGATGGGCTGGCCGCCGATGTCGGGCACGCCCGCGCGGGACACCTGGGAGGCGCCCGCGTAGTCGAGCGCGGTCGTGGCGACGAGGGCGACGACCTTGTCCTGGTCGATCAGCCGGCGCACGCAGTCGCTGTTGCCGACGCCGCTGCCGCCGTCGTCGCACAGCCGCACCTTGACCCGCCGCCCGTCGATGCCGCCCCGGGCGTCGAGCCGGTCGAACCAGGCTTTCGCCCCGTCACGCGGTCCGGTGAACGCGGAGGCGCCGACGGGGCTGGTGGCGCTGCTGATGACGCCGACGCGGATCGGCTCGGCGGACGCCCGGGGTGTGGGCGTGGCGCGGTTCTCGAAGTCGCTCTCGGGGAGCCGGCTGCCGCAGGCCGTGCCGAGCAGGAGCAGCAGGCCCGCGACGGCGGCGCCGGTCGCTGTGCGCCGCACCGCTGATCAGCAGCCCGGGACGGGACTCGACGACCCGTTACCGCTGAGCTGCACCAGCGCGCAGAGCGTTTTGACGGAGACCTTCCAGGTGCCGTTCTGCTCGACGGCCGTCCCCGAGGCGTTCGGCAGGGCGGTGGCGCCGTTCAGGGTGAGCGTGTAGGTCACGTTCGCCTCGGTCGGCGAGGTGAACTCGATCTTCTCCACGTTCGACTTCACCTGCTGACCGCGCTGGTCACCGTTGAAGCCCTGCAGCACCGGGGCCATCCGCTCGCCGTTCTCCAGAACGGCCAGCTTGTCCTTCGCCGAGACGGCCGGGTCGAAGAACTTCTCCCAGTTCCGCTTGATCTCCTGCTGGGCCGCGGCCGGGTCGGCCGGAGCCGTGGCGGTGGACTGTTCCGCCGTCGGTGTGGGCGACGCGGCACTCCCGCCGCCGTTGTCGTCGCTGCACGCCGTGAGGGCCGCGGCGAGGACGAGAACCGCTGCCGCCGCCGCTCCCCCGACGTTCCCCCGCTTGAGGTCGCTCCCGAGAACCATCTGGCTCACCACCGGGTGTCGGTCCGGGCCAAAAGCGCCCGGTGCTTTCAGGGTCAGCTTCCAGAAGGCATAGTGCAAGCCATCGGCTGACATGGACAGATACCCGACGTGTGGGAGTCCGGATGCGGACAGCTCGACTGCGGAGCGTGCACCCCGTCCTGTGGGCCGGCTGGGGCGCGCTGGCCGCCGGGGCCGTGCTGTGTGTCATCGGCTGGTACGGCGTCTCGGGCGAGCGGTACGCGGAACGTCAGCTCCCCTATCTCGCCTCCTGCACGGTGCCCGGTGCCGCGCTGATCATCGCGGGCGCCGTGCTGCTCACCCACGGCCGGAACGCCTCGGCGGCGGCGCGCGTCGAGGAGCTGTACGGACTGCTGGTGGCGGCCGGGTCCGCCGACGCCGAGGAGCAGGAACCGGCGGCGGGCGTGCCGGTGGCCGCCGGCGGGGACCTCCTGATGGTGCCCGGCGGCACCTTGTACCACCGCGCGGACTGCCCCTTGGTGGCCGGGAAGCGGGAGGCCGTGCCGGCCGACTCGCGCGTCCTCGCGAGCGGGGACCTGGGTCCGTGCCCGATCTGCGAGCCCGACACCGGGGACGACCCCGCCGCCGGTCCGGGCGACTCCGCCGGTCCGGGCGGCTGATGTCCTCGTTGACGTACGACCTCACGCTTGCCGGGCTCTCGATCGGTGCCGCCGCCGCGCTCACCGGGATCGGGCTGATCGTCACCTACCGGGCCACCGGCGTGCTCAACTTCGCGCACGGCGCGATCGCGATGGTGTGCGCGTATCTGCTGCGGCAGTTCACCGTCGAGTGGGGCTGGCCGCTCGCGCTCGGCGCCTCGGTGACCCTGCTGCTGGTGGCCCCGGCGATCGGGATGGCCCTGGAGCGGTTCGTGTTCCGGCCGCTTGCCCTCCTCGGTGACGACCCGGCGCAGACCCTGGTCGCGTCCATCGGGGTCTTCGTGCTGCTGGTCGGCGGGGCGGCTCTCGTGTGGGGCACCGGCGCGCGGGCGGACGCGCCGACGCTGGTGTCGGCGGATCCGTGGGGGCAGCTCGCGGTGGCCGTCGCGCTGGCCGCGGGGGTGGGCGCGGTCACACGCTGGACCCGCTTCGGAACGGAGCTGCGGGCGGTCGTCGACGACCGGCCGCTCGCGGTGCTCGGCGGGATCGACGCGGACCGGGTGGCCGCGGCGGGCTGGGCGTTCGGCTCGTTCACGGCGGGCCTGACGGGCGTGCTCCTCGCGCCGTACGTGCGGCTCGACCCGTACGGCCTGCCGCTGCTCGTCATCGAGGTCATGGCGGTCGCCGTGGCGGCCCGGATGCGCAGCCTCCCGGTGGCGATCGTGGTCGCGCTCGGTATCGGTGTCGCCCAGAGCCAGCTCACCCGGCTGCACCCCTCGGGCTGGGCGGAGCCGCTGCTCCTGGCGGTCGGCGCCAACCTCTTCGTGGTCGCGCTGCTCGTCGCCGCGCTCGTCCTGCCCGGCATCGGCACCCGTGACGCGCTCCCGCGCCCGGTGTCGGCCCGCGTGCCGACGCCGCCCGGGGCCCGGGCCGTGGCCGTCGTGCTGTTCCTGCTGCCGCTGGGGTTCGCGGGCTCGGACCTGCACACGGCGGTGCAGGTGCCCGCGCTCGGTGTCGTCCTGCTGTCGTTGGTCGTGGTCACCGGCCGCGGCGGCCAGATCTCGCTGGGGCAGGCCGCGTACGCCGGTCTGGGCGCCCTGTTCACGGCACTGCTGGCCGCGGGCCGGTTCCCGGGGCTGCCCCGGCTGCCCGAACTGGCCGCGCTCGCGGTGGCCGTGCTCCTGGTGGCCCCGCTCGGTGTGCTCACCGGCTGGCCGGCCATCGAACGGCACGGCCTGGCGCTCGCGGTGGCCACCTTCGCGGTGGGTGTGGGTGTCAGCCGGTTCGTGTTCGCGCAGCCGTACGCGGTGGCGGGCCTGTCCCTGGACCGGCCGGCCGGATTCGGCGGCGACCGCGCGTACTACGTACTCGAACTCGTCCTGCTGGCCGCCGCCCTGCTCGCGGCGCACACTCTGCGCCGGGGCAGGACGGGCCGGGCCCTCGCCGCCATGCGGGACCACGAGGCGGGCGCGTCGGCGGCGGGCGTCCGCGTCCCGGAGCTGAAACTGACCGCGTTCGTCGCGGGGGCCGCGCTGGCCGCGCTGGGCGGGGGCATGCTCGGCATGGGGCTGCGCGCCTTCGACGCCGCCCAGTACGACCCGGTCCGCAGTCTGCTCTGGTTCGCGGCGGTCGTCGTGCTCGGCGCCGACAGCGTCCTCGGGGCGCTCGTCGCCGCTGCGCTGCTGGTCGGGCTGGACGCGGGGGCCCGCGGTGGGGTGGCGGCCGCCCTGATCGGCCTCCTCGCCGTCCTCGTCGGCCGCTTCCCCGAGGGCCCGTACGAGGCCCTGCGCACGGCCACCTCCCGGCTCCGCCGCCCCCGGGCGACCCTGACCCCTCTGGGCACCCGGGCCCGCCGCCACCTGCGCACCGCTGGCAGGGGCCGCCTCGCAGCAGTCGGGCCGCCGCCGGGCCCGGGTGCCGTGCCGGCGAAGGGCGCCGTGGCGGCCACCGGTTACCCCGCGGGGGGGGGGGGGGGGGGGGGGCCGCCGCGCCCCCCCCCCCCCCCCACCCCCCCCCCCCCCCCCACCCCCCCGCCCCCCCCCCCCCCCCCCCCCAACACCCCCCCCCCCCC
>NZ_JBHYXD010000146.1:0-10108 GCF_042751995.1 Streptomyces sp. NPDC059371
GCGGCCCGCGCGGCCCGCCGGCCCCGCGCTCGCCCCTTCCGCCACCTCCCGCGCCGCCGGCTGCACCGCGCGACCCGCGGCGCAGCCCTCCCGGGCCGACCGCGCACGTCCCGCCGCGGCCTCGGCCTCCGCCGCCCAGGACGCCGGGCGGCCGCTCGCCGTCGCCGCGGCCCCCGAGGCGGCGGCCACCTCGACCGCCGTCGCCCGTCCGGGTGCGCCGGGCGGCCGGGCGCACCGGGCTGCCCTCAAGGTGACGTCGTACGACAGCAAGACCCGAAGGGCCGTCATATCCCGTACGAGCAGCGGTGGTTCAGGCGGAGGGGGGACGCGGCCACCGTCCCCGTCCCCGTCCGCCGGGAACTCGGCGGAGCCGCACGGTATGGCCGTCGGTGACGTCGTCGCCAGCGCCCCCGCGCCCGGCGCCCCGGACGGCCTCCTCGCCAGGGTGACCGACGTGATCGGCGAGAGCGGCGACGGTACCGAGGTGCAGACCGAGCCGACGACCCTGGACGCGCTGCTCGGTGACGGCGACGCCAAGGGCTCCGTCCCCGTCGACCCGGCGTCCTTCGACATCGAGAAACTGCTGCCGGACGTGCGGGTCTCCTGGGCGAAGGCCGGAGACGTCCACGTCGGCCCCGAGGGGGCGAAGGTTCCCCTCGGCAGCCTGCGGATCGATGTCGGCGCGAAGGTGGCTACGGCGCCCGGGGCGCCGACGTCGGCCTCCCTGTCCGGGTTCGTGCAGGTCGCGCCGGATGTCGACTTCTCCTACGGCGGTGACGTGACCGACTCCGGGCCCGGCACCGCCTACCTCGGTGTCTCCGGCGACTGGGACGCGCAGTGGGCGGTGAAGGGTCGCGCCGCCGCCTCCGGGCAGCCCCGGCGGGTGCCGTTCGCGAAGCTGCACGCCGACCCCGTCCTCCAGGTCGGCCCGATTCCCGTCGTGGTGAACCTCGATCTGACCTGCTACTTCCAGATCGGCGCCGACGGAATCGTCACGCTCGACGTGGAACAGCACCTCAAGGGTGACTTCAAGGCCGGAGGTGCCTTCGGTCCTGCCCGGGGGTGGACGCCGGTCGACGAGTCGCACATGACGAGCAGTCCGGTGCGTACCTCCGTCAGCGCGGCGGGACGGGTGAAGGCGGCCCTCGGCGCGGAGGCCAGTGTCGGCCTCTACGGGGCCGTCGGTGTCACCGCCGACCTGGCCCCGTACCTGCGGGGAGAGGCCGCGGGCTCGGCCGGCACCACGACCACGACGGGATCCGCGGTGAAGACGGACGCCACCGCTACGGGCGCCTGGTCTCTCTACGGCGGTGTCGACCTGGCCGGCACCCTGCGGATGCAACTGTCCGTCTTCGGCACGCCCGTGTTCCAACGTGCCATTCCGCTCGGTGCGTTGAATCGTGAGTGGAAGCTCGCCGACGGTCACGTGTAGTTCCGGCACCTCTTGTGCCCGTCGGCCACGGGGCGGTCATCTCCCATGCGCTCCCGACAACTTGGCCGCCGGGCACGGGAGGTGACCCCCGGTTGGAGACTTGTCCGTCCCAACAGGCTTTCTCTCGCTTTTAGTTGGGCAATCCTTCATCGCTCCGATATCCGCGACCTCTGGTGTTTTCCGCGCCCGCCCGGAAGGCTGACCTGGGCATGCCAAGACGACCGCCCTGGCCTGCCACGCCCCCACGCCGCGGTCGATCTGGAGGAAGCAGTGACAAGAAGCTCGCGGATCCGCAAGGTCTCGCTCGTCCTCGGCAGCGCCGTCGCGCTGGTCGTCGCCTTTCCGGGCAGCGCCCTCGCCGACCCGCCCACGGCCTTGCCCGGGAACGCGGACGCACTGGAGTCGACGTACCAGCCGGCCTTCGACTACGACACCGACGGCTGTTACCCGACCCCCGCCATCGGCCCCGACGGGACCGTCAACCCCGGCCTCAACCCCTCCGGGGCCCTGAACGGCCACTGCCGCGACTCCTGGGACCTGGACAACACGAACGGGTACTCCCGCGAGAAGTGCAACAACGGCTGGTGCGCCATCATCTACGGCCTCTACATGGAGAAGGACCAGGCCGTCGTCGGCAGCGGCCTCGGCGGACACCGCAACGACTGGGAGCACGTCGTCGTGTGGGTCCAGGACAACGAGGCCAAGTACGTCTCCACGTCGGCCCACGGCAACTTCAACATCTACACCCGGGACCAGATCCGCTGGGACGGAACGCACCCCAAGGTCGTGTACCACAAGGACGGCATCGGCACCCACTGCTTCCGGCCCGCCAACACCAACGACGAGCCGCCGGAGAACCACTACCACACCTGGCAGTTCCCGACCCTGGTCGGCTGGAACGGCTACCCCGCCGGGCTGCGCGACAAGCTGAGCGCCTACAACTTCGGCAGTGCCGTGTTCGGCCTCAAGGACGGCAACTTCAACTCCCACCTGTCGAAGGCCAAGCCCGCCGGCATCGCGTTCGACCCCAACGCCTGACCCGGTCCCGGGGCGGCGACCCCCACCCCCCCGCTGCGCTGCGGCGATGACCGTGTGTGCGCGGCCGTCCACCGACGTGGGGTAAGGTTCGGGATGCGCGAACACGTGGACCACCACGTGCGAGACGCATCGGGACGTGGCGCAGCTTGGTAGCGCACTTGACTGGGGGTCAAGGGGTCGCAGGTTCAAATCCTGTCGTCCCGACGGGAGCATTCGCTCCGAAGTCGCAGGCCGGAGGCCGTATCGGAATTCCGATACGGCCTCCGGTCGTTCTCCGTGCCCCTCGGGCGCCCGCGCCCGGCCGACGCCGGACGGCCCGCGACCGCCCGGAAGGGTCAGGCCTGGTCCAGCAGGGCGACCAGTGCCTTGCGCAAGGTCGTCCGGGGGTCCTTGGACGGGCCCTCGGAGCGCCAGGCGACGAAGCCGTCGGGGCGGACCAGCACCGCGCCGTCCTCGCTCACGCCGTGCACCTGCGCCCAGTCCGTGTCGCCCGCGGGGACGAGGTCCGCCTCGGGGCCGCCGCCGACCCGGTACGAGTCGAGCGGGACGGACAGCTGCCGGGCGGTGTCCTTCGCCGCCGCGTGCCACGCGCCGGCGCCGTCCGCCGAGCTCAGCAGCACCATGGAACGCTCGTACAGATCCAGGGTCGAGATCCGGGCGCCGGCGCGGGTCAGCCACATGTGCGGCGCCCGGCTTCCCGGCTCGCCCGTCAGCCGTACGCCGTCGGGCACGACCGGAGCGGACCGGTCGGCGCCGAGGACCGCGCCCCGCGGGTAGCGGTAGGCGAGCGCCACGTTCAGGATGCCGCCCTTCTTCCCGCCGGGGCCGCCGCCCCGCCCGACCGCCGCGGGCTCCGGGGTGTATCCGGGGTGGCTGTGCTCCACCGAACGCGACGAGGCGCGCGCGCTCGTCGCCTCCGCGACCGGCCGGCGCTCGGCGTCGTAGGACTTCAGCAGCCCCGGTCCCGCCCAGCCTGCCAGCACGGCGGACAGCTTCCAGGCGAGGTTGTGGGCGTCCTGGATACCGGTGTTGGAGCCGAACGCCCCGGTCGGGGACATCTCGTGGGCCGAGTCGCCGGCCAGGAACACCCGTCCCTGCGCGTACCGTTCGGCGACCCGCTCGGCGGCGTGCCAGGCCGCCCGGCCGGTGATCTCCACGTCGAGATCCGGCACGCCGACGGCCCGCCGGATGTGCTCCACGCAGCGCTCGTCGGTGAACTCCTCCAGGGTTTCCCCGTGTTCGGGGTGCCAGGGGGCGTGGAAGACCCAGTGCTCCTTGTTGTCGACGGGCAGCAGAGCGCCGTCGGCCGCCGGGTCGGTCAGATAGCAGACGATAAACCGGCGGTCGCCGACCACCTCCGCGAGCCCGCGTGACGTGAACGTGAGGCTCACGTTGTGGAACAGGTCGCCCGGACCGGTCCTGCCGATGCGGAGCGTGTCGCGGACGGGGCTGCGGGGACCGTCCGCCGCGACGAGATAGTCCGCGCGGATCGTCGTGTGCTCGCCGGTCTCCCGGCTCTTGACCTTCGCCGTCACCCCTTCGGAGTCCTGCTCGTACGACATCAGCTCCGTCGAGTACCGCAGGTCGCCGCCCAGCTCCCGGGCACTGGCCAGCAGCACCGGTTCGAGGTCGTTCTGGCTGCACAGGCACCACGCGCCGGGGCTGAAGCGGGCCAGTCCGCCGCCGGGGTCGATCTCCTTGAACAGCCACTCCCCGGCGTCGCCCACCAGGGTCGGCGTCTGCAGGATGCCGTGGTTGTCCGCGAGGACCGACGCCGCCTCCTCGATGCGCCGCTGAACTCCGGCGACCCGGAAGATCTCCATGGTGCGGACGTTGTTGCCGCGCCCCCGAGGGTGCCGGGACGTGCCCGCGTGGCGCTCGACCAGGATGTGCGGCACCCCGAGGCGCCCCAGGAACAGCGAGGTCGAGAGGCCCACCAGAGAGCCGCCGACGATGAGGACGGGCGTGCGGAGACCGTTGTCGCCGGCCCCTTCGAATCGGTTCATCGATTGCCTCCAGCGTCGCCTGCGACGCGAGTCAGGGATGGGGATGCAGTTTCCATGCCCGGTGCGGGCCGGTTCGCGCGGCAGGGGCACCCGGATGGCGCGCGGTTCACTCGCCTGACCCGCGGGGCTCGCGGAGTCCCGGACGCGCGGCAACGATCAGTTCATGGCGGCCCCGGCGTTTCGGACACCGCGGTCGTTCCTGACTCCGTGACGAAAAGGAGAGGTGTGCCGCAATGTCCAACTCGGGACGTATCGCTCAGTCGGCCTTCGACGGCTCGAAGCTTCGGGTGATCCTGCTGCTCGACCTGTACGAAGGCGCCCAGCAGCAGTTCCTCGACGCGTACGAACTCATGCGCAACCAGGTCGCCTCGGTTCCAGGACACCTCAGCGACCAGCTCTGCCAGTCGATCGAGAACCCCTCGCAGTGGCTCATCACCAGCGAGTGGGAGAGTGCCCCGCCCTTCCTCGCCTGGGTGAACAGCGAGGAGCACGTCGAGACCGTCCGGCCCATGCACAGCTGCGTCCGGGACACCCGGTCGATGCGCTACAGCATCCTGCGCGAGACCAGCCCCGCCGAGCCGCTCACCCCGGAGTCGGCCAGGGCGGCCCTGCAGGTCGAGGCCCGCGAGGGCAGCGGGGTCGCGCGCCACGCCCTCACCTTCACCGTCAAGCCCGGATCCGAGTCGAAGGTCGCCGAGATCCTCGCCGGGTACGAGTCCCCCCAGGCCCAGGTCGACGACACCACCCGGCTGCGCCGCACCTCGCTCTTCATGCACGGCAACCGCGTCGTACGGGCCGTGGAGGTCGAGGGCGACCTCCTCGCGGCCCTGCGCCACGTGTCGCGCCAGCCCGAGGTACGGGCGGTCGAGGAGGCCATCAACCCCTACCTGGAGCAGGACCGGGACCTGAGCGACCCCGACTCGGCCCGGGTCTTCTTCACCCGCGCGGCGCTCCCCGCCGTGCACCACGTGGTCTCCGGCCGCGAGGAACCCGCGAAGGTGACCCGGCACGCGCTGTTCTACCCGGCACGCAAGGGCCGCGGCATGGAACTGGCCCGGCTGCTCGCCCACCAGGACGAGGCCGCGGCCGACGACAGGAACAGCCCGGTGTACAGCAGCACCGTCTTCCAGCGCGACGACATCGTGGTGCGGCTCATCGACATCACCGGCGACCTCGACCGCGACCCCGTCGCCTCCCTCGGCCTCAAGGGCACCAAGAAGGCCGCCGAGCTGGAACGCCTCCTCGACGGCCCCGCGATCGGCGTCGAAGGCTCCCTGGAGACGGAACGCAACATCAACCGCCTCCTGTCGCACGCCGACATGCTGCCCATCACCGACCGGAGCTCGGCGGGTTCCTGACGGACCGCCCGCCGCCGCCCGCGTCCCCGGGCGTCCCGTCGGACGTCCTGCCACACCCGGAGGTATCACGCATGACCAAACAGCATCCACAGATCGTGAACCTGAGCGAGACGGAGCCGAACCGCAGACGCGGGGGAGACATCCGGGCCATGCTCACACCCGCCACGGTCGGGTCCACCAGCGGCTTCATGGGCCTCGCCATCATCCAGCCCGGCGAGCGCATCGGCGAGCACTACCACCCGTACTCCGAGGAGTTCGTGTACGTGGTCGGCGGCGCCCTCGAAGTGGACCTGGACGGCGAGGCGCTCGCGCTCCGGCCCGAGCAGGGTCTGCTGATCCCGATCGGCGTGCGGCACCGGTTCCGCAACGTCGGCGGCAAGGAGGCCCGCATGGTCTTCCACCTGGGCCCGCTCGCCCCGCATCCGAGCCTCGGCCACGTCGACACGGAGGAGGCCGCCGACGCCTCCGCACCCGCCCCCGCGTTCATGGCCGGCGGAGCCGCGCCCGGCCACCACGGACAGCCGTCCGAACGAAGTGGGGCCATAAAGTGACCCGCCGGGTGGCCGTCACCGGCATCGGTGTGGTCGCTCCGGGAGGCACCGGGACGAAGGCGTTCTGGGACCTCCTCGAAGGCGGCCGCACGGCGACCCGGGGCATCACGCTCTTCGATCCGGTGGGCCTGCGCTCGCGCATAGCCGCCGAATGCGACTTCGACCCGCTCGCGCACGGCCTGGACCCCGAGCTGATCGAACACGTCGACCGGTACATCCAGTTCGCCGTCGTCGCCGCCGGAGAGGCCGTCCAGGACTCCGGCCTCGACACGGACCGGGAGGACCCCTGGCGCGTCGGAGTCTCCCTGGGCAGCGCCGTCGGCGGCACCACCCGTCTGGAACATGACTACGTCCAGGTCAGCGAGTCGGGCCGGCGGTGGGACGTGGACCATCGCGCGGCCGACCCCAAACTGCACCTCGCGTTCGCGCCCAGCACGCTCGCGTCGGTCGTCGCCGAACGGTTCGGGGCGCAGGGACCGGTCCAGACCGTCTCCACGGGATGCACCTCCGGACTCGACGCCGTCGGATACGCCTTCCACACCATCGAGGAAGGCAGGGCCGACGTCTGCATAGCCGGGGCGTCCGACTCGCCGATATCCCCGATCACGATGGCCTGCTTCGACGCCATCAAGGCCACGTCGCCCGACAACGACGACGCCGAACACGCCTCCCGGCCCTTCGACGCCAACCGCAACGGCTTCGTCATGGGCGAGGGCGCGGCCGTACTCGTCCTGGAGGAGTACGAGCACGCACGGGCCCGCGGCGCGCACATCTACTGCGAGATCGGCGGCTACGCCACCTACGGCAACGCCTACCACATGACCGGTCTCACCAGCGAGGGCCTGGAGATGTCCCGGGCCATCGACAGCACGCTCGACCAGGCCCGTCTCGACCCCACCCTCATCGACTACGTCAACGCGCACGGCTCCGGCACCCGGCAGAACGACCGGCACGAGACCGCCGCGGTCAAACGGTCCCTGGGCGAACACGCCCACCGGACACCGATGAGCTCCATCAAATCCATGGTGGGCCACTCGCTGGGCGCGATCGGCGCGATCGAGGTCGTCGCCTGCGTCCTCGCCCTGAAGCACCAAGTGGTGCCGCCCACGGCGAACTACGAAACCCCCGACCCCGAGTGCGACCTGGACTACGTGCCGCGCACCGCCCGCCAGCGGAAGCTCAGGAATGTGCTCTCCGTCGGCAGCGGGTTCGGCGGATTCCAGTCCGCGGTGCTCCTGACCGGGCCGGCTGGGAGGACAAGATGAGCACTCAGCGCCCCCGGAACGCGGCCATCACCGGCATCGGTGTCATCGCCCCCAACGGACTGCGCACCGACGCCTACTGGAAGTCCGTCAGGGAAGGCCTCACCGTCCTGGACGGCATCACCCGCGAGGGCTGCGGACACCTGCCGCTGCGCGTCGCGGGAGAGGTCCGGGCCTTCGACGCGGCGGACCTCATCGAGGAACGCTTCCTCGTCCAGACCGACCGCTTCAGCCACTTCGCGATGGCCGCGACCGTCCTCGCCCTCGACGACGCGGGCCTCGGAGCGGCCGGCCCCGAGGACCCGTACGACATCGGCGTGGTCACCGCCGCCGGCTCCGGCGGCGGCGAGTTCGGCCAGCGCGAACTCCAGAAACTGTGGGGCCAGGGCTCCAAGTTCGTCGGCCCGTACCAGTCCATCGCCTGGTTCTACGCAGCCAGCACCGGCCAGATCTCCATCCGCGGCGGATTCAAGGGACCCTGTGGAGTCGTCGCGAGCGACGAGGCCGGGGGACTGGACGCCGTCGCACACGCCGCCCGCGGCGTACGGCGCGGCACCGGCGCGATGCTCGTCGGCGCCGCCGAGGCGCCGCTCGCCCCCTACTCGATGGTCTGCCAGCTCGGCTACCCCGAACTCAGCACCGTCGAGGACCCCGCGCGCGCCTACCGCCCCTTCACCGAGGGAGCCTGCGGCTTCGTGCCCGCGGAAGGCGGCGCCATGCTCGTCGTGGAGGACGAACGGCGTGCCCGCGAGCGGGGAGCGGAGGTCCGGGCCCTCGTGGCCGGACACGCGGCCACGTTCACCGGGGCCTCGCAGTGGGAGAGGTCCCGCGAAGGGCTCGCCCACGCCATCCGGGGCGCCCTCGCCGAGGCGCGCTGCGCCCCGGAGGAGATCGACGTCGTCTTCGCCGACGCCCTGGGCGTTCCGGCCGCCGACCGCGCCGAAGCCCTGGCCATCGCCGACGCCCTGGGGGCGCACGGCACCCGGGTCCCCGTAACGGCGCCCAAGACGGGCATCGGACGGGCCTACTGCGGGGCACCCCTGCTGGACACCGCGGCCGCCGTCCTCGCGATGGAGCACGGCCAGATCCCTCCCACCCCCAACGTGTTCGACATCTGCCACGACCTCGACCTGGTGACGTCGAACGCCCGACCCGCCGAACTGCGCACGGCCCTGGTCCTCAGCAGGGGACTCATGGGGTCCAACGCGGCCCTGGTCGTGCGACACGGCGGTCACCACGCCCGGTAACCCGGGCCGCACGTGAGGAGAACCACCGCATGATCACCACCGAAGTGACCGTCGACGAACTGTCCGCGCTCATGAAGAAGGCGGCCGGGATCACCGTCGACCCCCACGAACTCGCGCAGTCCCTCGACGCGCCGTTCGGCACCCTCGGACTCGACTCGCTCGGTCTGCTCGGCATCGTCGGTGAACTGGAGAACCGGTACAGCCGGCCCCTGCCCCCCGACGCGGAGCGCTGCAAGACCCCGCGGGAGTTCCTCGACCTCGTCAACGACAACCTCAAGGCTGGAGCCTGAAGTGGCAGGACACACCGACAACAGCGTCGTCATCGACGCCCCGCTCGACCTCGTCTGGGACATCACGAACGACATCGAGAACTGGCCGCGGCTCTTCAGCGAGTACGCGTCCCTCGAAGTCCTGACCCGGGACGGCGACACGACCACCTTCCGCCTCACCATGCACCCGGACGACAACGGCAAGGTGTGGAGCTGGGTCTCGCAGCGCACCGTGGACCGCGCCGCGCGGACCGTCCGGGCGCGCCGCGTCGAGACGGGACCGTTCGCGCACATGGACATCCGGTGGGAGTACGAGGAGACCCCGGCCGGCACGCACATGCGCTGGGTGCAGGACTTCGCGATGAAGCCCGACGCCCCCGTCGACGACGACTGGATGACGGACAACATCAACCGCAACTCCGTCACGCAGATGGCCCTCATCCGGGACCGGATCGAGCAGGTCGCCCGTGAGCGCCGCAGCCCCGCGGCCATGCCCCGCTGACCGCCCGAACCGGCACAGGAAGGACACTCGATGCACCACGCCCTGATCGTCGCCCGCATGGCGCCCGACTCGGCTCCGGCGATCTCCGACGTGTTCGCCGCCTCCGACCGGGGTGAGCTCCCGCACCTCATCGGGGTCAACCGGCGCAGCCTCTTCCAGTTCGGTGACGTGTACCTGCACCTCATCGAATCCGAACGGGACCCGGGCCCCGCCATCGCGAAGGTGGCCGGACACCCCGAGTTCCGGAACGTCAGCGAGGAACTGTCGGCGTACGTCAGCGCGTACGACCCGCAGACATGGCGCAGCCCCAAGGACGCCATGGCGCACTGCTTCTACCGCTGGGAGCGCGACACCACCCCCTGAGCGGGCACCGTGACACAACCCGAGGCGGGGGGGGCGCCCGCGCCCCGCGAGCGCCAGGCGCGGGGGGTGTGTTGGGGAGT
>NZ_JBHYXD010000146.1:10118-16744 GCF_042751995.1 Streptomyces sp. NPDC059371
ACAACCCCCCCACAGTCCCGCCCGCCGGTGGGGGGTTTGCCTTTTCTTTCCTACCCCCCCGTCCCACCCCCCCCCCCCCCGGCCCCCGCTCCCACCCCTCCCCGCCGGCCTCGGGTTTTCCGGATTCTCGGAGGTCCGGCCGGATCAGCCGGGGACGGTGCACTCGAAGGCGTGCAGGTAGGGGTTCACCGGGCGGATCTCGCCGATGATCAGGCCCGCCGCCGTGAGCCGGTCGACCATGCTCTGCCGGGTGTGCTTCGCACCGCCGACGTTCAGGAGCAGCAGCAGGTCCATGGCCGTCGTGAACCGCATCGACGGGGTGTCGTCCACGAGGTTCTCGATGACGACGACCCGGGCGCCGGGCCGTGCGGCCGCGCGGACGTTCGCGAGCGCCCTGCGGGTGCTCTCGTCGTCCCACTCCAGGATGTTCTTGATGATGTACACATCCGCCTGGACCGGGATGTCCTCACGGCAGTCCCCGGCCACGATCCGCACCCGGTCGGCCAGTGCCCCGCCGTCGCGCAGGCGCGGATCGGCGTTCTCCACCACGCCCGGCAGGTCGAGCAGGGTGCCGTGCACGCCGGGGTGCTTCTCCAGCAGGCTGGCCACGACGTGCCCCTGGCCGCCGCCGATGTCGGCGACCGACTTCACGCCGCGCAGGTCCAGGAGCTTCGCCACGTCCTGGGCGGACTGCGAACTGGACGTCGTCATGGCCCGGTTGAAGACGTGCGCGGATTCCGGGGCGTCCTCGTTGAGGTACTGGAAGAACTCCTTGTCGTACACGTCCTCGAAGACGTTGCGGCCGGAGCGGACCGCCTCGTCGAGCTGTGGCCAGACGTTCCACGTCCACGGCTCGGTGCACCACAGGGCGATGTACCGCAGGCTGTTCGGGTCGTCCTCGCGCAGGAGCCGGGACATCTCGGTGTGCGCGAACGTGCCGTCGGGGCGCTCCGAGAAGACGCCCTGGCAGGACAGGGCGCGCAGCAGCCGGCGCAGGGTCCCCGGCTGGGTCTTCACCGCGGCGGCCAGGTCCTCGGCGCTCATGGGGGTGTCGTCGAGGGCGTCGGCGACACCCAGCCGGGCCGCGGCGCGTACGGCGGCGGCACGGGCCGCCCCGAAGACGAGTTCCCGCAACTGCATGGACGGCGGGGGACTCTGATCGACAGTGGTCATTCAATGCCTCGTTTCTGGTGTCGTGCCGTGCTCAGCACATGCCGGAGGGCTCGGAGACCTTGCAGGTGTTGCCGCGGAACGTGTTGCCCTTGCCGGTGGTGTCGCGGTTGGCGAGGTCGGAGGGACCGTTGCGCAGGACCACGTTGTCGCGCACCTCGTTGCGCTCGCTGAGCGCGCCCACGAAGCTCTTGAACAGGACGATGCCGCCCGACAGCGGGGAGGTGCCCACGTTGTCCTCGACGCGGTTGCGCGTGACGCGGGTGTCCTCGGCGCCGGTGAGGACGATGCCGGAGCCCTGGAGGGCGGGCAGCCGGGGGGTCTTGGGGCAGGACTTGTTGTTGGCGTGGATGTAGTTCCCGGTGACGCTCAGGTCGCCGACGCGCGGCTTGTTCTCGTCGCCCACGACGAACACCGCGGTGCAGTTGCCGGTGGCCTCGTTGCGGGCGACGGTCAGGTTCCGCACCCGCCGGACCGTGATGCCGATCCGGTTGCCGCTCATCAGGTTGTGGGCGATCACCGTTCCCTTGGTGTCGCGGGCTCCCTCCTCGGTGGTGACCGTGTTGGAGACGAAGAGACCGGCGTCGCCGTTGTTCCTGGCGATGTTGCGGACGAACCTGGTCCGCACGGACCGCTCCTCGGCGATACCCCACTGGCCGTTCTTCTCGGAGGTCACCCTGCGCACGGTCAGTCCGTCGGTCCCCGTCGCCCACAGACCCTGCTTCGAGAAGCCCCTGATGGTCAGTGACGCGACGGTGACACCGCGGACGCGCTTGCTGTCGGTCCCGGTCACACAGATGCCGTTGCCCGCCTTGGCGCAGGCGTCGGTGGCGGCGGTGTTCGGCACGATGACGGTGGACCTGGCGCTCGCGCCCCGCAGGGTCACGTCCCGCGCGGTGATGGTGACGCTCTCGTGATAGGTGCCGGGGGCGACGACGACGGTGTCGCCCGCCCGGGCCGAGTTCACGGCCTTCTGGATGGATTCACCCGGACGTACCAGGTGCACGGACGGGTGGTCGGCGGGCAGGGCTGCGCCCACTCCCGATGCCACGACCACAGCCGTGCACGCGAGGTAGGCCATCTGTTGTCTGGTCATAGGCCGAAGCTATGAACGGGTGTTGCCGCCCGCCACCGCTGATCGCCCAGGTGGGCCGCAGCCGTCACCGTGACGCGCCGGGAGACCTCAAGACGGCGCCGCCCCGGCCGGAGGATCCGGCCGGGGCGGCGTGCGCGGGACTGTGGCCCGCGAGGTGGTGCGGTGGTGCGGCGGATCAGGCGAAGGTCGCCAGCGTCTCGTTCCAGGTGGCGGACGGGCGCATGATCTTCGCGGCCTTCGCGGGGTCGGGCTGGTAGTAGCCGCCGATGTCGGCCGGGTTGCCCTGGACCGCGATCAGCTCGTCGACGATCGTCCGCTCCTGCGCGGTCAGCGTCTCGGCGAGCTGCGCGAACGCCTTGGCGAGGTCGGCGTCGTCGGTCTGCCGCGCCAGCTCCTGCGCCCAGAACAGGGACAGGTAGAAGTGGCTGCCGCGGTTGTCGATGCCGCCGACGCGACGGGTCGGGGACTTGTCCTCGTTGAGGAAGGTCGCCGTCGCGCGGTCGAGGGTGTCGGCGAGCACCTGGGCGCGCGCGTTGCCGGTGGTCTTCGCGAACTGCTCGAGCGAGGGAACCAGCGCGAAGAACTCGCCCAGCGAGTCCCAGCGCAGGTAGTCCTCCTTGACGAGCTGCTGGACGTGCTTCGGCGCGGAGCCGCCGGCGCCCGTCTCGAACAGACCGCCGCCCGCCATCAGCGGGACGACCGACAGCATCTTGGCGCTGGTGCCCAGCTCCAGGATCGGGAACAGGTCGGTCAGGTAGTCACGCAGCACGTTGCCGGTCACCGAGATGGTGTCCTCGCCGCGGCGGATGCGCTCGACCGAGAGCTTGGTGGCCTCGACGGGGGCGAGGACACGGATGTCCAGGCCCTCGGTGTCGTGCTCCGGGAGGTACTGGTTGACCTTGGCGATCAGGTTGGCGTCGTGGGCGCGGGTCTCGTCCAGCCAGAACACGGCCGGGTCGCCGGAGGCGCGGGCGCGGGTGACGGCGAGCTTCACCCAGTCCCTGATCGGCGCGTCCTTGGTCTGGCAGGCGCGGAAGATGTCGCCGGCGGAGACCGTCTGCTCCAGCACCGCGTCGCCGGCCGCGTCGACCAGGCGGACGGTGCCGGTGACCGGGATCTCGAAGGTCTTGTCGTGGCTGCCGTACTCCTCGGCCTTCTGCGCCATGAGGCCGACGTTCGGGACGGAGCCCATGGTCGACGGGTCGTAGGCGCCGTTGGCGCGGCAGTCCTCGATCACGGCCTGGTAGACGCCGGAGTAGGAGGAGTCCGGCAGGACCGCGAGGGTGTCGGCCTCCTGGCCGTCCGGGCCCCACATGTGGCCGGAGGTGCGGATCATGGCCGGCATCGAGGCGTCGACGATGACGTCGGACGGCACGTGCAGGTTGGTGATGCCCTTGTCGGAGTCGACCATCGCGAGGGCCGGGCCCTCGGCGAGCTCGGCGTCGAAGGACGCCTTGATCTCGGCACCCTCGGGGAGCGCCTCCAGGCCCTTGAAGATGCCGCCGAGACCGTCGTTCGGGGTCAGACCGGCGGCGGCGAGCGTCTCGCCGTGCGCCGCGAAGGTCTTCGGGAAGAAGGCGCGCACGACGTGACCGAAGACGATGGGGTCGGAGACCTTCATCATCGTGGCCTTGAGGTGCACCGAGAACAGGACGTCCTCGGCCTTGGCGCGGGCGATCTGCTCGGTGAGGAACTCACGCAGCGGCGCGACGTGCAGGACGGACGCGTCCACGACCTCGCCGGCCTGCACGGGTACCGACTCGCGCAGCACGGTGGTGGAGCCGTCGTCGCCGACGAGCTCGATGCGCAGCGTGCCGGCCTCGGCGATCACCGCGGACTTCTCGGTGGAGCGGAAGTCGTCGACGCCCATGGTGGCGACGTTCGTCTTCGACTCGGACGACCACGCGCCCATGCGGTGCGGGTGGGTCTTGGCGTAGTTCTTGACCGACGCGGGGGCGCGGCGGTCGGAGTTGCCCTCACGCAGGACCGGGTTCACGGCGCTGCCCTTGACCTTGTCGTAGCGGGCGCGGATGTCGCGCTCCTCGTCCGACTTCGGGTCGTCCGGGTAGTCCGGAAGCGCGTAGCCCTGCGCCTGAAGCTCGGCGACGGCGGCCTTGAGCTGGGGGATCGACGCCGAGATGTTCGGCAGCTTGATGATGTTCGCGCCGGGCGTCTTGGCCAGCTCACCGAGCTCGGACAGGGCGTCCGCGATGCGCTGGTCCTCCTGGAGGAACTCCGGGAAGAGGGCGATGATGCGCCCGGCCAGCGAGATGTCACGGGTCTCCACAGTGACACCCGCCTGAGAGGCGTACGCCTGGACCACCGGCAGGAACGAATACGTCGCCAGGGCCGGGGCCTCGTCAGTGTGCGTGTAAATGATGGTCGAGTCAGTCACCGGGTGCTCCGCTCCACGTCTGCAACATTGCTCGACATCAAGATATCTCGTGGGAGCCCCCGGCTCGACAGGGGTCCGTTCCGCGTCGGACCGGGAGGGGCGGAAAACGGCCGTGAGCGCTGGAGCGGGCCCGTCGGAGCGAAACGCCCGGAACGGACACCTCCGGCATCCGTCCGGCCCGCGGATGTGAACGTGCGGGCCGAAGTGAAAACGGCAAGTGCCCATCAGAGGCAACCAGTTGGCCCGCTCGGCCGTACATGAAAGTGATCGCCCACCTGATCTCGTGGCGGACCCCCCTGGCTCTCCGCCGCCCTAACGAAAGCGAATGATGAGATATCGCACCAGAGTGACGGCCCCCGCGGCCGCGCTGCTCGGTACCGCCGCCGCACTCGCCGTCGCCCCCACCGCCTCGGCCCGGCCGCTGACCGCGAAGCCGGACCAGGGCACCCCGGGTGCCGAGACCCTCGGTGACTCCGTCTACCCGGCCCTCGGCAACGACGGGTACCGCGTCGAGGCGTACCACCTCGACTTCTCGTACGACGCCACGACCCGTCTGGTCGACGCCAAGGCGACCCTGAGGATCAAGGCGACCCAGGACCTCTCGCGCTTCTCGCTCGACGCGCTCGGCCTGGACGTGCGCGCGGTGAAGGTCGGAGGCGTGGCCGCGACCTTCGAGCAGGTGGACGAGAAGCTGCGGATCACCCCGGTGCGGACCCTGCCGAAGAACTGCGCCGCCGCGGTCTGCGTCGAGTACGGCGCCGACCCGGCCAGGACGCTCGCCTACACCGCCTGGGTGCCCACTCCCGACGGCTTCGCCATCTGCCCCCAGCCCAACGCGGCGCACACCGTCTTCCCGTGCAACGACCACCCGACGGACAAGGCGGACTTCAGCTTCCGCATCACCGTGCCGAACACCCTGCGCGGTGTCGCGAACGGCTCGCTGACCCGCACGGAGCAGCTCGACGGCGACCGGACCGCGTACACGTACCGCTCGGCCGACCCGATAGCCACCGAACTGGTGCAGATCACCGTCGGCGACTACGTCGTCAAGGAGCGGCAGGGGCCGCACGGCCTGGGGCTGCGGGACGTCGTCCCGACCGCGCGGGCCGCCGCGCTGGAGCCGGCGCTCGCGCTCACCCCGAACCTCGTGGCGTGGCTGGAACAGCGCCTCGGCGCCTACCCGTTCGAGACGTACGGGCTGCTGCCCTGCAACTCCGACGCGGCGAACGCCTTCGACTTCACGGGCCTGGAGACCCAGACCCTGACGCTCTACAAGCCGAACTTCCTGCTCCAGGCGGAGAACAAGATCGGCTCGCACATGATGCACGAGCTGGTCCACTCGTACTTCGGCAACAGCGTCAGCCCCGCCAACTGGGCCGACCTGTGGCTGAACGAGGGCCACGCGGACTTCTACGGCCTGCTCTACCGGTACGAGCGCGGCTGGGCCGACTCACTCGGCCTGACCACCATGGAAGCCCGGATGAAGGACACGTACGCCAGGGGCGACCAGTGGCGTCAGTCCTCCGGCCCCGTCGCCGCGCCGAACGCCGTCAACCTCTTCGACAACCAGCGCTACCTGGGCGGAGTCCTCGTCCTGTACGCGCTGCGCGAGCTGGTCGGCGAGGACGTCTTCAACCGCATCGAGCGCACCTTCCTGGAGCGGTACCGCAACCGCGCGGCGACCACCGCCGACTACATCGCGGTCGCCACCGAGATCTCCGGCGCGGACCAGTCCGGCTTCCTGAACGACTGGCTGTACGGGACGAAGACCCCGCGCATGCCGAACCACCCGGACTGGACGGTCACCCCGGTCGTGTCGAGTCTGGTCGCGCCGCGCCACCGCGCGCCCGGCCACTACCCGGACTCGACCGCCACGCTCTGACCGACGGCCAGGCTCTGACCGTCATGTTCTGACCGGGCGGGCGTGAAGAAGGGGGCCGGGCGGAGTGATCCGCCCGGCCCCCG
>NZ_JBHYXD010000147.1:0-16484 GCF_042751995.1 Streptomyces sp. NPDC059371
TCTTTTCGGGGGCCTGCTGTGTCTGTGTCTGTGGGGGGGGGGCGGGGCCCCACTGGGCCCCCGGGCCCCTCCACGCGTTCCACAGAGAGGTGCGATGACCGCAGACGACTCGTTCGGCCGTCTCGATGACGACGACTACCCCGCCTACACCATGGGCCGGGCCGCCGAGATGCTCGGCACCACCCAGGGCTTCCTCCGCGCCATCGGAGATGCCCGCCTCATCACCCCGCTCCGTTCAGCGGGCGGACACCGCCGCTACTCCCGCTACCAGCTGCGCATCGCCGCCCGCGCCCGCGAACTCGTCGACAACGGCACCCCCATCGAGGCCGCCTGCCGCATCATCATCCTCGAAGACCAGCTGGAAGAAGCACAGCGCATCAACGCCGAACACCGTCGCGCCGCCGGATAGCGGACCAACTGCCGGGTCCTGAGGCAGCTTTGGACCGGCGATTCCTCTCCGGCCTGATACTTAGCGGGCCGCGGCGGCAGGGCTCCGGCGATGAAGTCACCGGAGCCCTTCACGTTCCAACAGGCAAGTCGGCCAGGTCGTCACCCGCCAGGACCGCCGTGATTTCACCGCCGGCGAGGTCCTCCGGCCTTGACGCGGCTCGCTTCACCTGCCGCACTTTCCCCAAGGCGGCACCCGTGCCCATCCTCAGTTCGCTCCGATACGTTTCCACGATGCTCGGCGCTTCCGTGTCCGTCTGACCCAGGGAAACAGGCACGAGCCGGCACCTGGACAGCAGGGTGGCCCCGACCGGCGCGTGCCGGTGGGGGCCACACTGTGTGTAGCGGGTTCGTGCCGCAGTGGTTCCTCAGTGGTCGGAGTAGCTGAAGTCGCCCATGGTCCAGGCGCTGACGTCGGCGATCGCAACGCGGTACATCCCGCCCGTCTCGGGGATTCCGACCGTGCCCTGCAGGATCCGGGCGACATGGAAGTGCAGATGCGTGGGCGGTCCGTTCTTTTGCGCGGGGGTGTCGAAGACGGCGGAGAACTCGCCCAGGCGGGCGGAATCCGTCAGCACGTCCGACACCCTCTGCCTCCACACTGCTTCGGGAGCCAGTCGGCCGGTGATGACCGCACCACCGGTGACCACGGTCAGGGACATCTGGTTGCTCTGCTCGGACTCCACCAGGGTGGCGATGTCAACGAGCAGCTCGTCAGGCTTGGACATGGGGAAGATTATATTTAGTGGCCATCCGGCCTTTTGAGCGGTGGCGACAGCGGGCGGGGCGGCCGTTCACGGTATTGGCGCCGAAGGCGCGGCGGGATGACCGCGGTGGCGCGTGCGAGGCGATGAAACCTAGGTCAGCCGAAGCCGGCGCTGCCGTCGTTCTGGTCAAGGGCGCGCCGATGGCGGGCGGTCTGGGGTTCAGTGGGTGAGGAAGCATGGCGGTGGTGACGATCATTGACTTGCGGTCAGTCAAGCAGCGCCGACTGTCGGGAAGGACTACCGCGGTTACGTCCCTGAAAGAAGCGAAATTCAAACGGTTGCGGGACACCGTAACGACGACGCGGGCGTGCGTTTCGTGACCTCCCAGGGCTGTCCGGGTGTCGTCTTTTAGCATGGCCCCATGATCACCAGTGACGCCCAGGAGTCCAAAGGAGGACGGGAAGCTGTGTCCCGCGACGCCGCTGAAGCCGAACACATTCACGTCGCCTCAGGGTGTGGAGAACGTCGTGAAGACGGGCTGCCCTTCGGATCACGAGATGACGAAGCAGAAGAGATCGCTCATCCGGTTGCCGCTCTGGTGGAGCGGGCGGCCGGCCTGGCCGAACCGATCAAGCCGAGGTTGCGTGGCTGGCTCCATGCAGGAATGGTCCCCGCCTCACTGATCGCGGGCATCGTGCTCATCTGCCTGGCCCGCACGGCGCAGGCGGCCCTGGCCTGTGCTGTGTACTCGGTCACCGCCTGGATGCTGTTCGCAACGAGCGCCATCTACCACCGCGGTACCTGGAGGCCGCTCGGCGAGGCTCTCCTACGACGCCTCGACCACGCCAACATCTTCCTTATCATCGCCGGTACCTGCACCCCCCTGGCCGTACTCCTCCTCCCGCCGGACCAGCGGTCCATTCTGCTGTGGATCGTATGGGCGGGCGCACTGGCCGGCATCGCGTTCCGGGTCTTGTGGGTGGGAGCTCCGCGCTGGCTGTACACCCCGTGCTACCTGGCCCTGGGATGGGCACCGGTGCGCTACCTTCCCGATTTCCTGCATGCTGGCGGAGCGGCCGTACTCACCCTGATCGTGGCCGGGGGGCTCCTCTACAGCGCGGGCGCGGTCGTCTACGCCCTCCAGCGCCCCGACCCCTCACCCCGCTGGTTCGGCTTCCACGAGGTGTTCCACGCCCTGACCGTGGCAGCCTTCACCGCGCACTACATCGCCATCTCCCTGGCCACCTATTGACCGTGACGAGCCCGCGCCACTCGTCACACTCGTTGGTGCACGACAGTCCGGAGGGGCCCTGGCGCCGTTGGCATCAGGGCCCTTCCACGCGTTCCGTGAGAGGTGCAAGGACCGCGGACGACACGTGCGGCCGTCTCGACGACGACTACCCCGTTCTTCACCAGGGGCAGGCCGCCGAGATGCTCGGCACCACCCAGGTCTTCCTCGGCGAAGCGCAGCGCATCCATGCCGAATACCGGCGCGTTGCCAGATCGGCGAACCCAACAGCCCTGGCATGAGCCCTGGCATGAGGAGGGTAGGTCCTGCAACTTCCCTGCGGGCTTCGGGGCTGGCGCCCATGCAGACTGCCCCGAACGCAAGCGTTCCGGGCAGTCTTGTCTTTCAAAGACCTGGTGTTGAGAGCGATCCAAGGTAGGGAGAGGCACTCTCGCTGGAATTCGCTGCTGTACCGCTGGGGCAACAAGTTCGGGCACTTGGGTGGCGTTCGCGGTGCCGCCGCCCTGCTCGGGCGGGCACGACGGCCACTCGGACCTGAGTGCCGTCCTTGTCCGGCAACGATGTGGATCCCGGCCCGGTTGTCAGGCAGCCCGAGCGAGCTGGGCCCGCCCGAACAGCAGGGCGTATCCGTCAGGGAGCTTCGCGATGATCCGGGCGATGAGGTCGTCTCCGGCCAGGCGGGCGACGACGCTGAGGACCGAACCGGTGTCCCAGCGGGTAGTCGCCAGAGGACCGCCGGTCCGTTCGGCGAGGTCCTTCACGAAGCCCCAGCCGGTCAGTGGCCTGCCAGCGGGGGTCTCCGAGACAAGGTAGCCGGCTGCTTCCTGGGGCAGGCGGGCGGCCAGCTCCACCCGTTCGTCGCCGGTCAACTGGCGGCCCAGGGCCTCAAGCACCCGGCGTACGACGTTTTGTGCCTGTCGGCGAGTGGGGTAAACACCTTCGTATCGCACCTTCTCCAGCATCTGGTCGAAGGTGACTGCCGTCGGAACAGAAGGCGCGGGGGGAGAGAGAAGAGTCATGGCGACGACTTTCCTTGCGTGAACCGTTATTCCTGCTGCGGTGAACCGATTGCCCCGTGTGAAAAATATGAACCGCGCACCTCGCGGAATCGGTTCTCCGGTGTGGAGCGTAGGGGCCGGTGCCGCCGGGGCCCAAGGCGGAAAATGCGGGCGAACAACCCTTGGGCCCAGGTCGGCGGAGGCGCGGCCGGAGGATCAGCTGTCGAGTTCCCTGCGCTCGCCGGTGCTACGGACGCTGATCTTGCGGGGCCTGGCCCGCTCGGCGATCGGGATGCTCAGAGTCAGGACACCGGCCTCGTAGTCCGCGGCGATGCGTTCGGTGTCCAGGGTGTCGGCCAGGACGATCTGTCGGGAGAAGACGCCCAGAGGCCGTTCAGACAGTTCCGTCTGGGCGTTCTCGGACCGCGGCAGCGGGCGTCGCTCCGCCCTCACGGTGAGCATGTTCCGCTCGACGGCGATGTCGAGCGCGTCGGGGTCGATGCCCGGCAGGTCGAAGGCGATGACGTACTGGTCGCCGTCACGGTAGGCGTCCATCGGCATCG
Organism: Streptomyces sp. NPDC059371; assembly: GCF_042751995.1. Classification (NCBI taxonomy): domain Bacteria; kingdom Bacillati; phylum Actinomycetota; class Actinomycetes; order Kitasatosporales; family Streptomycetaceae; genus Streptomyces; species Streptomyces sp. NPDC059371. Next base: position 3,965 of record NZ_JBHYXD010000147.1, read on the forward strand.
CGGAGGGACGGGACCACGTTCCCGGACCCATCAGATGCTGGGCCAGGCGGTCGAGTTCACGGAACGGGTCAGTGCGCATCAACACGGAAAACACCTCCAGATGAGTTCAGGCAGTTGCTGCCAATGCGCTTCACCTGGCACCGTTGTAGCATGTCATCCGAACGACGACAACTCATCTGTCACCCGAACGACGACGGCTTGGGATGGCGGGCGCAATCGGCGGAGAAGAGACGATGACTGACGACCTCATCCCGACACCGGCATCCTTCACGGCAACAGTCACCGCTCTTGAGGCCATTGCCCAGGCCATGCGGACGGCGCGAACCGCGGAGGAAACCTCCACGGACGATTCTGAGCAGGCCATAGCGGCCCTGCTCCTCCTGCGCGAGGTTCGCGAGCAACTGGCCGGCTGGGAGTCCGGACTGATCGAGACAGCCCGTGAGGCCGGAGCCAGCTGGGCCGAATTGGCCCACCCGCTCGGCGTCTCAAGCCGCCAGGCCGCCGAACGCCGCTACCTGCGCGTGCGCCCCGGCGAAGCCGGCGCCACCAAGGAACAGCGTGTGCGGTTCACCCGTGACCAGCGTGCCGCGGACCGCTCCGTAACGGCCTGGGCGCAGGACCATGCAGCCGCGCTGCGCCAGCTCGCCGGGGCCATCACCGCCCTGCCGGATCTACCGGCCGCAGCGACGGACGCGATCAGGTCACTCCACACCGCACTCGGTGGGAGTGACCCGGCCCAACTCCTTGGTCCCCTCTCGGATACAGGACCTCACCTGCGGTCTGCTCATCCAGATCTCGCAGAGCGCGTTACCGACGTCGACCGCCACACGCACGAGAGACGCGAGAGCGAACAGCGTCAGCGCTCTTCCGGCGGGCAGTGACGGCCTCGCCATCCACGAAGGCACGCCGTCCCAGGGCTGCGAACTGCCGGGGTGTTCCGCCCCGCCCAGCGCGCCCATCTGTCCACGGTGCGCTCGTCGACCTGGCCAAGCATCTGTCGAAGTGGAACGAGGACATAATCGCCGCCTTTCTGGCCTCCCGCTGCCGCCGCCTCCGGTTCGGTCAGCTCAGCACCGCTGGGCGTGGCGCGGGCGCCGGAACTGGCCGGGCCGGACAGGCGTCGACCGGCATCCGCGTTTCGCTTATGTCAGGTCGCGGGCAGAGACGGCAGGCAGGGGCCGAGTGGCGATCTCCTGCGCTTCGGCGCGCGTCATGCCGAACATGCACAGGAGACGGACGGCCAGTTGATCGGTGACGCACTCGACGTCGAGGTCGGGGCGGGTCTCCAGGAGGTGGAGCACGCCGAGCAGGGCGCCGCCGGCCATGGCGACCGCGGTGCGCGCGTCGTCGATGTCCAGCCGTCCGTTGTTGGCGGCCGCCTGCAGGTCCCGCATCGCGAGCGGAGCCAGGCCGCTGTCGGAGGTCAGGTAGGGCATGCCGGTGTGCACGAGGATTCTGGCGATTTGCGGGTGGGTGCGCTGCAGGCGGCCGGTCAGACGGACGCTGGCGGCGAAGATCTCCGCCGGGTCCTTCAGGTCTCCCGCGGCGGAGTCCAGAAGTATGCCGTGTTGCTCCAGAGTGCGGGCGACGGCGGCTTCGAACAGCTCATCCTTGCTGGTGAAGTGGTTGTAGAAGGAGCCGAAGCCGACGTCCGCAGCCTCGGTGATCTCCTGGATGCTCACGTCGGCCCGCCCCTGCTCGGCGAGAATCAGCTGCGCGGCGGCGACTAGCGCGGCTCGCGTGCGCGCCTTGCGCCGGTCCAGGCGATTTGGCGCGGGTTTGGGCGTCCGACTGTTGGCCCCGCCCTGTCGGTCGGTACTCATCGCTCCATCCTACCCAGGATCAGGACTGATTATTTCATCAGGACTGATGACCATTGACGAGAATGTCATCTGGACTGATTCTTTCATCACTAGTGACCGGAGTTTGCTCGCGGGAGCAGTCCGGTCGATGCCTGTCCAGGACTCAGGAGAGCCGATGAGTATCCAAGTCGTCCGCACCACAGACGGCTGGTGGGTGGAGAGCGGCACAGGACGGCTGCACCGCGTGGACACCGATGCGGACACCACCGGCGGCCTGCTCGCCGACCGCTTGGCCGTGCAGGAGGCGGCCGGCCGTGCTGCGACCGACCCCGACGCGGGGCATTCCGCTGGAGAAGCCGAGCTACGGTCGCCCGTCACCACCCCCTGCCGGGTGGTGGCGCAGATGGTCAACTACCGTTCCCACGCGGTGGACTCCGGGTTCGACCCGGACACGGTCCCGCCTGCCTTCTTCCGCAAGGCCTCCGGGTCCGTCAGCGGGCCCTGCGAGGACATCGTGCGTCCACAGCACGTGCGTTTCCTGGACTACGAGGTGGAGCTCGGGCTGGTGATGGGCGCGCACCTGCCGGTCGACACCGAGGTCACCGACTCCACCCTGGCGGAGTATGTCGCCGCGCTGGTCGTCGCCGACGACGTCAGTGCCCGCGACGTGCAGCTGCCAAAGACGCAGTTCTACGAGTCCAAGTCGTACCCGACCTTCACCCCGCTGGGCCCCCGGCTGCTCCTGGTCGACGCCGACGACCTGGCCCGCCTGCCGGACCTGCGGCTCACGCTGAAGGTCAACGGGGACACCCGGCAGGACCGCACCACCAGGGACATGATCGTCCGACCCGCGAAGGCGCTCACCCTGTTGGCCCGCTTCCAGACCCTGCAGCCTGGTGACGTCCTGCTCACCGGAACGCCTGGCGGCACCGCGTTGAAGTCACCGGGGAAGCTACTGGCCACGCTCGCCGCCCTGCTGCCCCCGCACAAGCGCTGGCAGAAGTTCTTCGCCCGCCAGCAGGCGAACCCCGACTACCTCAAGGACGGCGACGTCGTCACGGCACGCATTGCGACCGACGACGGCGTACTCGACCTCGGCGAGCAGCGCACGGTGGTGCGCGCCCGCTGACGACTCCCGGGGCCCCCGCCCGGGACCGGCCGGCCCGGCATCCCTGTACCGGGCCGGCCACTTCACCCCATTCCTCACCCTGCAAAGGCGCACCGGTGACATTCACACACACCGACCTGCGGTGGCCCGACCGCGACAGACTTGCGGACCTGACCGCCATCGAGGCCGTCCCGCTGCATGAGCGCGGTCTGCCCGCCACCACCTACGGAGCCCTGCTCCGCGCCGCCCGCCTGTGGCCCGACCGTCCGGCCATGACGGTGCTCCCGGATGCCGCGCGCTTCCTGCGCTCCGCCACCGTGACCTTCGCGCAAATGCACGACCAGGTGCATCGCACCGCCAACCTGCTGCGCTCGCTCGGCGTCACCCGCCGCGGCGCCGTGGGCCTGCTCGCGCCGAACACAGCGGAGCTGCCGGCCGCTCTCCTGGCCGCGCAGGCCGCGGGCATCGCCGCCCCGGTGAACCCGGGCCTGGCGGCCGAGCACGTCGAGCAGCTGTTGCGGCGCGGCGGCGTGCGCGTGCTCGTGGCCGCCGGTCCGCAGCTGGATGCGCAGGTGTGGGCCACGGCCCGGCAGGTCGCCGCCTCGCTGCGCCTGGACGCGCTGCTGGCCCTGGCCCCCACCATGGCCGACGGCCCCGCTCCCGCTCTGGAACCCGTCGAGGGCACACGCGTGGGCTACCTCGCGGAGCTGGCCGCCTCCCATCGCGCCGACAAGCTGGTGGACATCGAGGCCCCGGCCGCCGACGACCTGGCCGCCTACTTCCACACCGGCGGCACCACCGGGACTCCCAAGCTGGCCGCGCACACGCACGCCAACGAGGTTGTCGACGCCTGGTCGGTGGCCGCCGCCATCCCTCTCGACGAGGACTCGGTGATGTTCGCGGCGTTGCCGTTGTTCCACGTCAACGCCCTGATCGTTACCCTGCTCGGCCCGTTGCTGCGTGGTCAGCAGGTGGTGTGGGCCGGGCCGCTGGGCTACCGCGATCCCGAGCTGTACGGAGTGTTCTGGAAGCTGGTGGAGCACTACCGCATCGCCGCCATGTCCGGCGTGCCCACCGTGTACTCCGTCCTAGCCGGCGTCCCCGTCGACACGGACATCTCCAGCATGCGGTTCGCCGCCGTCGGCGCCTCCCCGCTGCCGGCCGCCGTACGGGCGTCCTTCGAGGCGCACACCGGCGTCCCGCTGTGCGAGGGCTACGGGCTGACCGAGGCGACCTGCGCCTCCGCCCTCGGCCTGCCCGGTCACACCCGGCCCGGCACCGTCGGCCGACGCCTGCCCTACCAGCAGGTCAAGACCGTGCGGATCGACCCGGACACCGGCGAGTGGCACGACCTGCCGCCAGGCGCCACCGGGGTCCTCGCCGTCAGCGGCCCCGTGGTCTTCGCCGGCTACGTCGCCGAGCACACTGCCGATGGGCCGCACCTGGAGATCGCCGGGAAGATCCGCGACGGCTGGCTGGACACGGGCGACCTGGCCCGCATCGACGCCGACGGCTTCATCCATCTCGTCGGCCGCGCCAAGGACCTGATCATCCGCGGGGGCCACAACATCGACCCCGCCACGATCGAGGACGCCCTCCTGGCCCACCCCGAGGTCACCGCCGCCGCGGCGGTGGGCCGCCCCGACCCGCACGCCGGCGAGGTGCCCGTCGCCTACGTCACCCTCACCCCCGGCGCCCGCGTGGACCCGGCCGAACTGCTCACCTGGGCCACCGAAAGGGTCCCCGAACGCGCCGCCGCCCCGCGGGAGGTGATCGTGACCGATGCCATCCCGCTCACCGCCGTCGGCAAGCCCTACAAGCTCGGCCTTCGCCTGGACGACACCCGCCGCGCGGTCCTGGCCGAACTGGCCTCCCAGGGAGGGGACTGCGACCCGGCACAGATCGTGTGCCGGCCGCACGAGGGCGGTGTCCTCGTCACGGTGCCCGCACCTGCCGACGAGGCGGAACGGCGCAAGGTCACCGCAGCCCTCGACCAGTACGTCCTCGACTGGCAGTACGCCCCCAGCCCGTCATCTGACCCGGGCCGCAGCGGCCCGCTTCCGGGTGGCCCCGAGCCGTCCCCTTCCGCACGGAGAGCACCTCAATGAGTACCCCCACCATCGTCATGGCCGTCGTCCTCGCAGCGATCTTCCTCTTGCTGGGAGCGGCCAAGCTCGCGGCAGTGCCCGTGATGCGCCAGGCCGCAGCCCATGCCGGCATGACCACTACCCACTACCGCCTGCTGGGCGCTCTGGAGGTTGCGGCCGCGGCCGGGCTGCTGGCTGGCCTGCGGATCACCGCGCTGGGTGTCGCCGCCGCTGTGGGCCTGATCCTGCTCATGGCCGGAGCCGTCGTCGTACACCTGCGCAGCGGCGACCCCGCCGCCCGCTGCCTGCCGGCCGCCGTCGTGGGCGCTCTGGCCGCAGCCCATCTCGTCCTGCTGGCCGGCGGCTAGCAGGCCCAGACACCGGTGGCCGCGCCGTCAGCACGCGTGGCCGTGACCGCCCGGCCGTCGGGACCAGCCGGGCACCGGGAGGACCACCACCATGAGACGCATCGATGTCCACCAGCATGTGCTGCCCCCTTCCTGGCCACCGCGGGCGCCCAGTCCGCAGAGTTCAACGAACTCGCCGTCGAGTTCGGCTACACCTACGACTTCGCCGCCGTCGTTCCCGACGGCACTCCCTTTGTCGGCTGGCGCGCCCACGGCACGGCCACCGACTCGGCCGCCGAACGCACCGCACTCGACACCCTGCTCGCACGGTAGGAACCGCTCACCTGCCGTGCCACCCGGCCCGCCGATCGCCGCCCCAACCGGCGGGCCGGGTCCCACTCTCACCCCCACAGGTCGTGGAGCCACTGGAAGGGAATCCCCATGAACGACCCGACATCCGTCCCCGTCCCCGCCGACGCCCACCAGGGCCTGCACAGCGAACAGAGTGCCCTGCGCGGGGAGCACCCCGGCCGCGCGGCCCAGTCCGTCATCAAGGTGGTCGACCTGGCCTGGCTGGAGTTCACCAAGCCCGACCTGGACCGCGCCGAGACCTTCGCCCGCGACTTCGGGTTCACCACCGCCGCCCGTACAGATGACGCCCTGTATCTGCGCGGCGCCATGGCCGGTCCCCACTGCCTGGTGATCCGCCGCGGGCCTGCCTCCCGGTTCATCGGCCCCGCCTTCCAGGCCGCCGACACCGCCGACCTCGACCGGCTGGCCCGTGCCACCGGCCACAAGGTCCGGCCCCTCACCGAGTACGGCGGAGGCCGCGCCGTGGACCTGCTCGACCCCTCCGGCATCCCGGTCCGCGTCGTACACGGCGTCACCGAGGAGCCCGCACAGCCGCTGCAACGACCCCTCGTCCTCAACACGGGCACCACCACCGCCGCCCGCATCAACGCCACCCAGCGCCCGGCCCGCAAGCCCTCCCAGGTGCAGCGCCTGGGGCACCTCGTGCTCTCCACCCGGGTCTTCCGGCGCGCCCTCGACTGGTACCTGGAGCACCTGGGCCTGATCGTCAGCGACTTCCTCTACCTGGACGGGCAGCGGGACCGCGGCCCCACCATGGCCTTCATCCGCTGTGACCGCGGCAGCGAACCCGCCGATCACCACACCCTGGCCATGCACCTGGGCCCCGACACGGACTATGTCCACTCCGCCTATCAGGTCGCCGACCTCGACGTGCTGGCCGCCGGCGGCGCGTACCTGCGCGAGCGCGGCTACCACCACTCCTGGGGCATCGGCCGGCACGTCCAGGGCAGCCAGATCTTCGACTACTGGCGTGACCCCGACCGCTTCATGCTGGAGCACTTCGCCGACGGCGACGTCTTCGACAACACGCTGGAACCCGGCTGGGCCGCCATGTCCGCCTCCGGTCTGGCCCAGTGGGGGCCGCCGGCCACCCGGGACTTCCTCGGTACCAACCCCTCGCCGGGGGCGCTGGTGCAGGCGATCTTCGCGCTGCGTGAGGACAACGAGATCGACCGCGCCCGTCTGCTCGGTCTGATGAAAGCCCTGAGTAAATGACCGCCACCACCCCTGAGCGTGTGCCCGTCGCGGTGATCGGTGCCGGGCCCACCGGGCTGAGCGCCGCCACCCTCCTCGCCCGCCACGGAGTGCCCGTCCTGGTCCTGGAACGTCACCGTGCGGCGTATCCGCTGCCGCGCGCCGTCCACCTGGACGACGAGGTGCACCGCATCCTCCAGGCCGCGGGCATCCATGAGCCGTTCAGCGCGATCACCCGTCCCGCTCGCGGTATGCGCCTACTGGACGGCTCCCACCGGGTGCTGGCCGAGTTCCTGCGCGACAACCCGTACGGATGGCACGGCTTTCCCCAGGCCAACATGTTCGACCAGCCCGAACTCGAACAGCTGCTCAGGGACAACCTCGAGAAACACCCCCTGGTCACGCTGCGCGGAGGCGTCGAGGTCACCGCCGTGACACCGCCCCCGCACGGCGGAACTCCGGTAGAGGTCTCCTTCCGGGACGAGGACACCGGCGTCGCCGGTACGCTCCTGGCCGACGCCGTCCTGGGGTGCGACGGCGCCAACAGCCTGGTCCGCGCCTCCATCGGCTCCCGGATGCAGGACCTTGCCACCGCCCAGCAGTGGCTGGTCGTCGATATCCGCTGCCGCCTCCCGCTGCCCGCCTGGGACGGCGTCCACCAGATCTGCGATCCGCAACGGGCGGCCACCTACATGCGCGTCGGCGAGGACCGCTACCGCTGGGAGTTCCGACTGCGCACCGGCGAGCAGCCGGAGCAGCCCACCGACCGGGAGCGTCTGCTCGCACTGATCGCACCCTGGACGCCGGGCATCCCCGAGGACGAACTGCACGTCCTGCGCACCGCCCGCTACACCTTCCGCGCCCAAGTCGCCGACCTGTGGCGCAAGGACCGCGTCTTCCTGCTCGGCGACGCCGCCCACCTCACCCCGCCCTTCATCGGGCAAGGAATGTGCGCGGGCATCCGCGACGCCCACAACCTCGCCTGGAAGCTCGCCCGCGTCCTCACCGGCCGCGCGAGCGAGGCCCTTCTCGACAGCTACCAGGCCGAACGCCACCGCCACGCACAGCAGTTGATCCGCACCGCCGTGGCCATCGGTGCTGTCATGACCGGCGGCAGAACGGCCACCGCGCTCGCCCGCAAGGCCGTCCTGCCCGGCCTCTCCCGGCTGCCGGGAGCCTCCCATCTCGTACTGTCCGCCGTCAGCCCGCCGCTGAGACCGGGCCCCCTGGTCGGCCCCCGCCGCCTCGGCCACCCGCGCCCCGGAACGCTGTGCCCCCAGCCCCTGGTCCCCGACTCAGAGGGCCTTCCCCGCCTGCTGGACGACCTGCTCGGTGAGGACTTCGCGCTCCTGGCCACCGCACCGCTCGGTCCTGCCCTGCACGCGCTGGTGCGAGCGCTGGACGCCCGCGTCATCCACCTGCACGACCCCCGGCGACAACCGCCCGGTACGGGCGGCGCCGCGCACCGCGGCGATCCGGGCACCAATGCCCTGGTGCGTTGGATGGGCAGCGCGGGTGCTGTCCTGCTCCGCCCCGACCGTGTCGTCCTCGGCACCGCGGCTCGGCCACGCCCCGGCAGCACGTGCGGAGACGACCTGGCGGCCGCCGCGGCGGCCTGGGCGCCCATGCTGTGCAGCGGCGGCCGTGCGGTCCGAGGCGCCGCGACGGTGGCCACGGAATCGCGTGACGGTGACTGAGTCCGCATCGCACAGGAGCTCCCGGTCTGTGCTGGACGTCCGGTCGCGCCACTCGCCGGGCGGATCGGCAACGAGCAGAAGGCGTTCACCAACTGGTGCCGGCTGTTCATCGGGCCTGGGCAGGGAATGCTCTGTCCGCGTGGGAGCCACCACCGCTGCAACCTCCGTCTCCCTCAGGTGAAAAGGGCCATATGGCCCCAGGCGAAACCGGGCCAGGCGGCGTGACGATGGAGGTGCGCTGACCCAAGCATGCGGTTCTTAGGAGGAGGGAACGCCATGACATCTCCCTCTGACCGGCCCTCCGCCCCGCACCGAGCCACCGGACACCGCCGCCGAACGCTGGATGCCTTGGCGAACCTGGGCTGGCAGATCCTGCTCACCATGGACCTGACTGCCATCGCCCTGGGCGTTGTGGCCCTTGCCTGGCCGGAGGAGACGCTGCGGGTCATCGGCGTGCTCTTCGGCGTCTACCTGCTGGTCATTGGTGTCTTCCAGTTGGCCGCCGCCTTCGGCACGCACGTCCCGGCCATGTCCGGGCCCTGCACTTCCTCACGGGTGCGCTCTCCGTCCTGTGCTCGGGCTGATCTGCTTCCAGGACACTCTGGAGTTGATTCTGCTGCTCGCCCTGTGGATCGGCTTCGGCTGGCTGCTGCGGGGCATCATGGTGACGGCCACGGCGGCCTCCGCCGAAGCCATACCGGCGCGAGGCTGGATGCTGCTCTCCGAAATCATCGGCACGCTCGCGGGCATCGTGCTGATCGTCTCGCCGTTCACCTCGATCGCCGCGCTCACCCTGGCCACGGCATCATGGCCATCGCTCTCGGGGCGGCCTACGGAGGCTTCCCCGAGTCCGTCTCCGAACTGGTGCCGACGCCCTCAACCGGCTGGAGAACAAGATCGGCGATCCGATCCGCCTCATCCTCGTCCCCTGGCACCTGTCGGTAAGGCATCAAGGGCGCTGATGTCCCCAGAGCGCAGGCGCTCGCGGCGTGTGGCGAAACCCGGACGTCAGAACCCTGTGCCGGGCGAAGGCGCTGGCGCGGTCAGTGCTGGAGGTGCGGCTGAGACCGGAACAGAGGCCGTCGTTCGGCGGTGGCGCCGGGAGCAAGGCTGCCGACTTCGACGCGCATCCTGACGGCGTGGAGCACCTCGAGAGCGGGTGCGGCGTGATGCCCACCAGGATCAGGGGGCCGTTCAGGCCGAGCACGGAGGCGGCCTGCTCGCGGACGGCGGGCACGCCAGCGCAGTCGAAGGCGAGGTCCAGGCCCCGTCCACCCGTGGCCACGTTCGCCTTGGCGGAAGCGTGGATTGCGGCGGTGGTCGCTGCGGGCGGTAGTGAGGTTCTCCCGCCCGACCAGCCTGGGAACGGACTGCGTCGCCATCCGTATGGCGGCCTCCTGACGCATGTGCCGGAGTGAATAGGGGCCCTTTTACGAAGAAACGGAAAGGTAGGGCCATGACGGAGACGATGGACCGCATCACCCAATTGACGGATCGGGCGAAGCACGCGCAAGAGCACGTGCAAAGCGCCATCACCAAGAACCGGGAGCAGTTGTCGGCTGCGGTCGAAGAGGCTCAGCAGGAGGCGGAACAGCGGGCAGAGGAACTCCGCCGTGAGGCAGCCGAACAGAAGGCCGATGCCGCTGCGTCACTGGAAGAGGCAAGGAACAAATGGCAGGCGCATGTAGCGACGGCCAAGATCCGTTTCCAGGAGCGCAAGGCCGAGCATGACGTGAAGCGCGCCGAGCACAACGCGGAGGATGCTGAGCGCTATGCGTCGTTCGCGATCGACTACGTCGCCTCTGCGATCCTGGAGGCGGAATCCGCTGCATTGGAAGCGTTGCTGACCCGTGCGGAGGCCGAAGCCCTGGCCAGCAGATAGCCAAGATTTGTGCGCACCGGCATGCTGCGTGCCCTCTCGGAGCCGCCCTCCCCGCAGGTGGTACGTGACCTGCAGGCTGCGGCTGACAGCGGATGGTTGGACATCGACGACATGCAGGCTGCTGCGGATAGGGCTGGGGTGCCCGGCTCGGAGGGTTCCAGGTGGTGGAGATCCGCCGCGGCCTGGACGCCGAGCATGTCACTGGCCAACTGGCCGCCCGCCTTCTGCGGCTGTTCGGCCTCTCCGCGCGGAAGCACAGGAGAACGCCACCCGGGCCGAGTTCCGGCCTGGTTGCCCCAATGGCCGACGAGGTCAACGCAGGCAGCACGGCGCTGGTCGCCGAGGGCGACACGACGGTCGACCTGTTCGCCATGCGGTTCGGCGCGGTGTGCGAGTGCAGGCCGGCCGAGCCGGTGCGCGCCGAGGTCCAAGGCGGTCCGCGAGGCGCGGAAGGCGACGGAACGCGAGGCCGCCAAGGCGCGCCGGAAGCAAAAGAAGGCCCATCTGGAGGCTCGTGTCGGCGTACAAGGTCATGGTGCGCCGATTCAGGCCCAGTTGATGGGCTGCGACGTGGAGAGAGCCTGTGTCGGTCACCGCCTGCACCGCCTCGAAGAGAGTCTTTGCATGACGGCGGGCGCGTGTATCGGCCTGGTCAGAGAATGCATGTGTGTTCTGTGGCGACGGTGCCGACTCGGGATCGGGAACTGCTGCGGACAGGCAGTTGCGGTGCGCGGCGGCAGTGGCTGGCTCACGGCGGCCGACGGACTGCCGCCAGCCGAAAGGGGGTCCTTATCAGTGCGGCAGGCCGGCTTTCGCAGCGTGGCGCAAGATGTCACCGCAGGTGGGCATTGGGGCTGGCTCGCGCTCGGTGAGAAGGATCAGCGAGTGGCGTACTTCCCTGCTCAGCTGGAAGAGCTGGCGGCTGGCTTGTCCGCCCTGTTCGGCGCAAACGCGGAAGCGTTGGACGGCCTGTTCGTCGCGGCTGTCGGCGAAGGTCTCCGGGAGCCCGGCGAGCAGTTCGAAGTCCTGCTTGCCGGTTGCCGCCTCCGCCACCCTTCGCACGGGCAGGGCGTCGAACTGGGTTGCCAGCACGGACGCGTCGACTGCAACCGCGTGGGCCGCCAGTGCTGTGAAGACCTCGATCGTCCACTCGCCCAGCGCCGGGTCCATGTCCCAGATCCGCAGGCTTTTGTGCCGCTCGGCCTGGCGGCCGGGCTCCTGGTCAACCAGCGGCAGCAGGACACGGCCCAGACGGGCGCAGCGGCTCCAGAGCGTGTCGGGGTCCGAGGTCACCGTCGATCCTTTCTGCGGTCAGTGAAGGCCCGCAGCAGCCGCCGTTGGAGAGTCGGCCGCTGCGGACCTTCCACTGTCGCATCAGGCGCAGGGTACGTACAGGACGGGGCTGTTCGCGGTGCCGGTTCCGTGCGAGCCGCCCGAACTGACGAGAGTTCCTACCCTGCTCGTACGCCAGGCGACGTTCGGATCGCCGGGCCGGTTCACGCAGTCTGCCGGCGCGGTCGAGGAGCGCAGCGGGGGCGCGCACTTGGACTGGCGGGCGGTTCCTGCCGTCATCCACCGGCTAGAGAAGTCGTTGCAGAACTCGAGGTCGACCTCGCTGGTGCAGGGTGAGGCGGTCCGGCATCGGAGGGTGAGTCGGCGCCGGGCCGCAACGCCAGCCTGCATCAGCGAGAACGCCGGCGCCACGCTGATGCGGCACAGGGGTGGGGCCCGAAGCGGGGCTTCAGGGCTTCGGGCCCTCGATCGGCGCACAGTCTCCAGAGCGTTGATCCCGGGCGCCGATCCGCTCAACGACGCGACGTCAGGTACGACACGATGCACCAACCTTCCCGCGGGCAGACGAGTGGGTTCTCGCCGGGGACGACTGCCCACGGGCGAGTCGCCGCCCTCACGGCAGACCGCTGCGGGACGATCAGGCGTCACGCCGCCCTCGCCCCCAGACCTGGCGAGGGCGGCTCTCTGCCGCTGTGGTCAGCTCCGGCAGAACCAGGCGGTCGCCTCTCCACGTCGAGG
>NZ_JBHYXD010000148.1:0-9708 GCF_042751995.1 Streptomyces sp. NPDC059371
TGCCGGTACATCGATGCCCGTCGCCACCGACGCCCACCCCTCACCCAACGGCGACGGGCTGATGCACCGGCACGGCCCCGACCCACCCACCGGTCTCAGCCGGGCCGTGCCACCGACCGGACCCGCGAGCACGGACACGACCCCGGCCCCGTGGTGGACTGACCCCCATGACCACGCCGCACGACCCCGACCCCGAGTCAAAAGGCCTCCGCCTCGTGCCCGCGCTGCTGTCGCTGACCGTCGTCAGCGGCCTCATCGACGCGGTGAGCTACCTCGGCCTGGGCCACGTCTTCACGGCGAACATGACCGGCAACGTGGTCGTGCTCGGCTTCGCCGCCGCCGGCGCCCCCGGCTTCTCCGTCCCGCACACCCTCACGTCCCTGTGCTGCTTCGTGGCCGGCGCCACGACCGGCGGACGGACGACCGTGCGCCTGAGCGACGGCCCCCGCCGCACCTGGGCCCGCGCCGTCTTCGCCGCGGAGGCCGTCCTCACGGCCGCCTGCGCGGCGGTGGCCTTCGCCGCCCCGCACGCGACCGCCACCACCTACACCGTGATCGCCGTGACGGCCTTCGCGATGGGCCTGCGCAACGCGACGGTACGCAGGCTCGGCATCGCCGACCTGACGACCACCGTACTGACGATGACCCTCACGGGCCTGGCCGCCGACTCCCGCGCCGGCGGCGGCGCGGGCCACCACTCCCCACGCCGGACCGCCTCCGTCCTGGCGATGGCGGCGGGCGCCCTGCTCGGCGCGTGGCTGGTCCTGCACCACGGCCTCGCCCTCCCCCTGCTGATCGCGGCACTGATCCCGGCGACCCTGGCGGCGACCGTCTCCGGTCGGGAGTAGCGCCCGCGAGCCGACGGCGAACCCGCCGCAGGCCCGCGGCGCCCGCTCACAACCGCTGAATGATCGTCCCCGTCGCGAGCCCCCCACCCGCACACATCGTGATCAACGCGAACTCCTTGTCAGCACGCTCCAGTTCATGCAGCGCCGTGGTGATGAGCCGCGCCCCCGTGGCCCCCACCGGATGCCCGAGCGCGATCCCGCCCCCGTTCACGTTCACCTTCTCCAGGTCCTGCCCGAAGACCTGTGCCCAGCTCAGCACCACGGACGCGAACGCCTCGTTGATCTCGACGAGGTCGATGTCCTTCAGCGACATCCCGGCCTTGCCGAGCACGGCCCGGGTGGCGTCGATCGGCCCGTCCAGGTGGAAGTGCGGGTCCGAACCCACCAGCGCCTGGGCCACGATCCGCGCCCGCGGCCGCAGCTTCAGCGCCCGCGCCATCCGCTTGGACGCCCACAGGATGGCCGCCGAACCGTCCGAGATCTGGGAGGAGTTGCCGGCCGTGTGAACGGCCGTCGGCATCACCGGCTTCAGCTTCGCCAGCGCCTCCATGGACGTGTCGCGCAACCCCTCGTCCCGGTCGACGAGCCGCCACATGCCCTGCCCGGCCCGCTGTTCGTCCTCGGTGGTGGGCACCTGCACGGCGAACGTCTCGCGCTTGAAGCGTTCCTCGGCCCAGGCCACGGCGGCCCGTTCCTGCGAGATGAGCCCGAGGGAGTCGACGTTCTCGCGGGTCAGTCCGCGATGGCGCGCGATCCGTTCGGCCGCCTCGAACTGGTTCGGCAGATCGACGTTCCACTCGTCAGGGAACGGCTTGCCGGGCCCGTGCTTTGACCCCGAGCCCAGCGGCACCCGCGACATCGCCTCGACACCACAGCTGATCCCGACGTCGATGACACCCGCGGCGATCATGTTGGCGACCATGTGGGAGGCCTGCTGCGAGGAGCCGCACTGGCAGTCGACCGTCGTCGCGGCCGTCTCGTAGGGCAGCCCCACGGTCAGCCAGGCGGTACGCGCGGGGTTCATCGACTGTTCGCCGGCGTGGGTCACCGTGCCGCCGACGATCTGCTCGACGCAGTCGGCGGGGATGCCGGTGCGGCCGAGGAGTTCACGGTAGGTCTCGCCCAGGAGATAGGCGGGGTGCAGATTGGCGAGCGCGCCTCCGCGCTTGCCGATGGGGGTCCGTACGGCTTCGACGATCACGGGTTCCGCGGCCATGGGGGCTCGTCCTCTCCTCAGGCCTGCCCGGCGGCCAGGCCCTGCTGAACCGCGCAGCGCGGGGCGTCCCGGCCCACCCACCGCGCAGAACTAGAACGCGTACCAGTTCTGCGTGCAGTTTGCTGAGCGAACCCCCCGCGCCGCAAGGGTCGTGCAGCTCCCGAAGTCGTGATCTGCACCAATCCCGCACGGAATTGGGAGGCCCGCACCTCTTGCCACTTGTAGAACCCGTTACTACCTTCACGGCGATTCCATGTTCCTGATGACCCGTCAGAATCACATGCGAGAAAGAGCCTGGAGTTGCCGATGTCCTGTCCAGCGCTGCCCGACGGGTTCGATTTCACCGACCCCGATGTGCTCCACCAACGCGTACCCCTCCCGGAGTTCGCCGAGCTGCGCCGGGCCGAGCCGGTCCACTGGATCCCGCAACAGCCCGGTGTGGCGGGCTTCGAGGACGACGGCTACTGGGCCGTCACCCGGCACTCGGACGTCAAGTACGTCTCGACGCACCCCGAGTTGTTCTCCTCGTTCCTCAACACGGCCGTCATCCGCTTCAACGAGCACATCCAGCGCGAGCAGATCGAGGTCCAGCGGCTCATCATGCTGAACATGGACCCGCCCGAACACACCCGGGTCCGGCAGATCGTGCAGCGCGGCTTCACCCCGCGCGCCATCCGCTCCCTGGAGGACGCGCTGCGCGCCCGGGCCGGTTCGATCGTCGCGAACGCGCTCGCGCAGACCGCCCCCGACGGCTGCTTCGACTTCGTCACCCAGGTCGCCTGCGAACTGCCGCTCCAGGCGATAGCCGAGCTGATCGGCGTCCCGCAGGAGGACCGCGTCAAGATCTTCGACTGGTCCAACAAGATGGTGTCGTACGACGATCCGGAGTACGCGATCACCGAGGAGATCGGCGCCGAGTCGGCCACCGAACTCATCTCGTACGCGATGAACATGGCCGCGGACCGCAAGCAGTGCCCGGCCAAGGACATCGTCAGCACCCTGGTGGCGGCGGAGGACCAGGGGAACCTCGCCTCCGACGAGTTCGGCTTCTTCGTCCTGCTGCTGGCGGTCGCCGGCAACGAGACGACCCGCAACGCCATCACCCACGGGATGCACGCGCTGCTCACCCACCCCGACCAGTGGGACCTCTACAAGAGGGAGCGGCCGAAGACCACCGCCGAGGAGATCGTCCGCTGGGCGACCCCCGTCGTCGCCTTCCAGCGCACCGCGACCCAGGACACCGAACTGGGCGGGCAGCGGATCAGGAAGGGCGACCGCGTCGGCATCTTCTACTCCTCCGCGAACAACGACCCCGACGTGTTCGAGAACCCCGAGGTCTTCGACATCTCCCGTGACCCCAACCCGCACCTCGGCTTCGGCGGCGGCGGTCCGCACTTCTGCCTCGGCAAGTCCCTGGCCACGCTGGAGATCGACCTGATCTTCAACGCGATCGCCGACGCGATGCCGGATCTGCGGCTGGCGGGCGACCCCCGCCGCCTCCGCTCCGCCTGGCTGAACGGCGTCAAGGAACTCCAGGTCCGTCACGCGTAGCGGGGCCGCGCGCACGCTCGGGCCGGCGGTCTCCCGGCACCGCCGGCCCGTCCCGAGGGAGGCAGGGGCACCCCCCCGCGCCCGCCTCTGCCTCCCCCGAGACCGCGTCCGCACCCGCACCCGCACCCGTCACCTCGAAACAGACCGGATCGCCCGGAGCCACAACCTGACTGCCCGGCCCCACGACCTGACCGCCCAGCCCCACCCCGACCCCCGCCCCGCCCCGCCCCGATCAGCCCGGCGTACGGCCCACCGCGCGGACCGGTGGCCCCACCCCGGCCCCGGCCGGTTCCACGGCTGCCCGGACCCGCGGGCCGCTGATGAGATACGTCAGGCCGAAGCCCACGGCGACGACGGCCGCGCCGCCGACGGCGTCCAGGACCCAGTGGTTTCCGGTCGCCACGATCGAGGAGACCGTGAGAAGCGGGTGCAGCAGGCCCAGCGCCTTCATCCACCACCTGGGCGCCAGCACCACGATGACGATCCCGCACCACAGGGACCAGCCGAAATGCAGCGAGGGCATCGCCGCGTACTGGTTGGTCAGCTCGGTCAGCGTGCCGTAGTCGGGCTTGGAGAAGTCCTGCACCCCGTGCACGGTGTCGATCACGCCGAGGCCCGGCATCAGGCGCGGCGGGGCGAGCGGGTAGAGCCAGAAGCCGACGAGGGCGAGGAGGGTGGCGAAGCCGAGGGCGGAGCGCGCCCAGCGGTGGTCGGCGGGGCGGCGGACGTAGAGCACGGCGAGGATGGTGAGCGGGACACCGAAGTGGAACGACTGGTAGTAGAAGTCGAAGAAGTCCCTCATGCCGGGGACCTGGACCACCGCGTGGTTGACCCAGTGCTCGATGTCCAGGTGCAGAAACCGCTCGACGGCGAGGATCTGCCCGCCGTGATGCTCGGCGGCGGCCCGCCCGCCGGAGTTGCTGCCGCCCGTGGCGGCGAGCCTGACCTGCTGGTAGGCGGAGTACCCGACGCGGATCAGGAGCAGTTCGAGCAGCAGGTTCGGGCGGGTGAGGACCCGGCCGGACGGCAGCAGCGGGATCCGCCTCCAGCGTGTGGGGGCGGGCGCCGCGTGGTCGGTGGGGAGCGGGGCCCGGTAGTACGCGGAGGTACGGGGCAGGAACGGTACGGCCGTGGCGGCGGCCAGCGCGGCGATCAGCACCACGTTGTCGCGCACCGGTTCGAGCACCGGCATGTCCGGCAGCATCATCCGGGCGGGCAGTGTCATGACGAGGACGACCGCGACGGGCCACACATAGCCGTCGGAGGTCTTCCGGCCGACCCGGCCGACGAGGGCGAGCAGGACCCACAGGACCTGGTGCTGCCAGGTGGTGGGCGAGACGGCGACGGCGACGCAGCCGGTCACCGCGACGGCGAGCAGCAACTGCCCGTCGCGGGCGTAGCGCACCGCGCGGCGCAGACCCAGGACGGCGACGGCCACGCCGAGCGCCAGGAAGAGACCGACCTCCAGCGGCCCGGTGAGGCCGAACCGCAGCAGAGCGCCGTGCAGGGACTGGTTGGCGAGGTCGTCGGCGGACTTGCCGAGGCCGACACCCGCCAGGTGGTGCACCCAGTACGTGTTCGAGTCGCGCGGCATCGCGGCCCAGGCGAGCGCGGTGAGGGCGGCGAAGGTGACGCCGGTGGAGACGGCGGCGCGGCGGCGGCGGCCGGTGAACCAGAGCAGCGGGGCGAAGAGCAGCACGGTCGGCTGGAGGGCCGCCGCGAGCCCGATGAGGACCCCGCAGAGGCGCTCGCCGCGGACGACGAAGCAGCCGAGCAGGACGAGCAGCACCGGGATGATGCTGGTCTGGCCGAGGTAGAGGGCGTTGCGCACGGGGAGCGACAGCATCAGCAGGCTGACGGCCACGGGCGCGGCGAGCAGCGACGTACGCCGGCTGACGGGCGGCGGCAGGGCGCGGGCGGCGACCAGGCCGAGCGCCACGACGAGCAGCAGGGTGCCGAAGGTCCAGCCCCAGCCGAGGGCCTGTTCGGCCGACCGGGTGAGGGGTTTGAGGACGAGGCCGCCGAACGGGGTGCCGGTGAACTGTGTCGAGTCGTACAGCGAGCCCTTCACGTGCAGTACGCCGTTCGGGCCGACCCAGGTCTCCAGGTCCGTCAGCCGGTCCGCCTTGGGCGTGCTGAGGACGGCGGCGAGCTGTCGTACGGCCAGTATCGCGGCGACGGCCCAGAGCACGACGCGAAGCGCGCGCAGTCGTGCCCGCACCGTCTCCGGCGCTCCCACGATGCCTTCGCCCGGCCGTCCGCCGTGCTCCACGTTCGCCACGCCCTGTCGGCCCTCCCGACCCATTGACCGGTCTGCGTCTCACAGATCCCTTATGTCAACCCATATCAGGACCTCGCGTGTCCCGGCCACCGTCGCCGGGAGGGGCGGCAGGCCCGGATCGACCTGAACATCTTCTCCGCTTTGTCCGAATATCGACGGTCGGCGAAGGGGTCGGTTCCCGGCCGGGCCCGCGACATGACTCACAGAGGACCCTCCGCGAGGGCGGCTCCGATTCCCTCGTCACGCCTGCGTATGCCGCCTTTATGTGCGCTGCGCACCCGGTCGCCTACCTCACGTGATGGGGGCAAAGGGTCCTAAGGTCGCTTTTCGGCCCGTCTCCGGACGGGCCGTCGGTCCGCCCCGGGTCACCCGCGGGTCACCTTCACGGGTCACCTGTGCGAGCCCCCGGGCCCGCTCCCGGGCGGACCCGTCCCTGTCCCCGGCGAAAGGAAGGCTCTTGCCGACCGCTACCCCGACCGCGACCCCGACGGCCCCCGCCGTACGTGTCCCGGCTTCCGCCCGCCTCGTCCCCTCCGAGGTCACCGTCACCGACCCCGCGCTGGTCAGGCGTGCCGTGAAAGCGGCGGCGCTCGGCAACGCGATGGAGTGGTTCGACTTCGGCGTCTACAGCTACATCGCGGTGACCCTGGGCAAGGTCTTCTTCCCCTCGGGCAACCCGACCGCCCAGCTCCTCTCGACGTTCGGCGCCTTCGCCGCGGCCTTCCTCGTCCGCCCGCTCGGCGGCATGGTCTTCGGCCCGCTCGGCGACCGGATCGGCCGCCAGAAGGTCCTCGCGCTCACCATGATCATGATGGCGGCGGGCACTTTCGCGATCGGTCTGATCCCGTCGTACGCCACGATCGGTGTCGGCGCTCCGGTCCTGCTGCTCGTGGCCCGTCTGGTGCAGGGCTTCTCCACCGGCGGCGAGTACGCGGGCGCCACGACCTTCATCGCCGAGTACGCGCCGGACAAGAAGCGCGGCTTCCTCGGAAGCTGGCTGGAGTTCGGCACGCTGGCCGGATACATCGGCGGCGCGGGTCTGGTGACCCTCATGACCGCCCTGCTGTCCACCGACGACCTGCTGTCCTGGGGCTGGCGCGTCCCGTTCCTGATCGCGGGCCCGATGGGCATCATCGGCCTCTATCTGCGGATGCGTCTGGAGGAGACCCCGGCGTTCGCCGCGGAGCTGGAGAAGTCCGAGGCCGCCCGCCCCAAGGTGCCGCTGCGCGAGATGGTCGCCGGCCAGTGGCGCACCCTGCTGCTGTGCATGGGCCTGGTGCTGGTCTTCAACGTCACCGACTACATGCTGCTGTCCTACATGCCGAGCTACCTGACCAGCGAGCTCAAGTACGACGAGACGCACGGTCTGCTCGTGGTCCTCGGCGTGATGGCGCTGATGATGGTCGTGCAGCCCTTCGCGGGCGCCCTGACCGACCGGATCGGCCGCCGCCCGGTGATCGCCGCGGGCTGTGCCGGCTTCCTGGCCCTGTCCGTCCCGGCGCTGCTGCTGATCCGCCAGGGCAGTCTGCTCGCCGTCGCGCTCGGCATGGGCGCCCTCGGCCTGCTGCTGGTGTGCTTCACCGCCGCGATGCCCGCCGCGCTCCCGGCGCTGTTCCCGACCCGGGTCCGCTACGGTTCGCTCTCGATCGGCTTCAACGTCTCCGTCTCGCTCTTCGGCGGCACGACGCCGCTGGTCGTCACCGCGCTCATCGGGGCGACCGGGAACATGATGATGCCCGCGTACTACATGATGGCCGCGGCCGTGATCGGCGGTGCCGCCGTCTGGTTCATGACGGAGTCGGCGGGCCGGCCGCTGCCGGGCTCGGCGCCCGCCGTGGAACCCGCCCGAGGCTGACGTCCGCGGGCCCCGCGCCCCGGCGACGCGCGGGGCCCGAATCCCGCTGGCACGCGGGGGCGCCGGGGGCTAGGTTCGAGGCGGAAGTCCTTAGCGCATCTAACTAGGCTATGAAAGGCCCGGTGCATGAGCGAGTCGCAGCTCTGGAACGACGTCGACGACCACTTCACCAACCTCCTGGCCCCCGCCGACGAAGTCCTCGCCGCCGCGCTGCACGACAGCGACGCGGCCGGACTGCCCCCCATCAGCGTCGCGCCGAACCAGGGCAAGCTGCTCCGGTTGCTCGCCGAGATCCAGGGTGCCCGCCGCATCCTGGAGATCGGCACGCTCGGCGGCTACAGCACGATCTGGCTGGGCCGCGCGCTGCCCGCCGACGGGACGCTGATCACCCTCGAGTACGACCCCCGGCACGCCGAGGTCGCCCGCGCCAATCTCACGCGGGCCGGCCTCGACAAGATCGCCGAGGTGCGGGTGGGCCCCGCCCTGGAGACCCTGCCGAAGCTGGCGGACGAGAATCCGGAGCCGTTCGACCTCGTCTTCATCGACGCGGACAAGGTGAACAACGCCCACTACATCGAGTGGGCGGTCCGGCTCACCCGGCCCGGCAGCGTGATCGTCCTCGACAACGTGGTCCGCGGCGGAGCGGTGACCGACGGGACGAGCACCGACCCGAGCGTGCGGGGCACCCGGGCCGCCCTCGAACTGATCGCCTCCCACCCGAAGTTGGACGGCACGGCGGTGCAGACGGTGGGCAGCAAGGGGTACGACGGCTTCGCGCTGGCCCGCGTACGGGCCTGACCGCCCGGTCCCGCACCGCCGCACCTCCGCACCCCCGCACAGGGCTCAGACCTCGTGGTAGAAGCCCACGTTCACGGTGTGGGGCCCGGTGCGGTCCTGGATGACGAGTTCACCGGAGCCGCCCGCCGGGAGTCTGGCCGTCCCGCCGTACGGAAGCGGCTGGGGCTGCAGTCCCGTGAGGATCAGCCGGACCTCGGAGGACGGCTCCGCGTGGGAACCCCGGAGCCAGCTGACCTGCCAGGAGCGGTCCGGGCCGCACAGGAACTCCAGGTGGACCCGGGAGACGAACAGCCAGTCGTCGGGGGTCGCGAGACGGCACACGGCCCGGTCCCGGCCCACCCGCAGCATGGCTCCTGGGTCGCTCGGCGCGTCGGCCATCTGCATCCCGGCCGTCGCTCCGGCGTCCCCTCCGGTCACCGAGGCCATGGTGAGTTCGAGCAACGCGCGCTCCTTCGTGAGGTGCTGGTTCCAATTGTCCCGCCGGGGAACGAGGTTGCCCCGTCGCCGCCGCATGATAATTCGACCTTCACCGTCGCCGTGCGACCTCCGGCACAATGGACTCATGACCGAGCGCAAGCCACCAGGTGTCAGCTTCGAGTCGTGGGTCGACCGGCAGATCCGCCAGGCGGAGGCCCGCGGCGAATTCACGGAACTCCCCGGCGCGGGCAAGCCGCTGCCGGAGGTCACCGACACCCCGTACGACGAACTCTGGTGGATCAAGCGGAAGATGGCCCGTGAGGGGCTGTCCGTCCTGCCGCCCACGCTGGCCCTGCGCAAGGAGGCGGAGGACGTGCTCGCGGCGGTTCCCGCGCTTCCCTCCGAGCGGGCGGTGCGACGGGCCGTCGAGGACGTCAACGTCAAGATCCGCGACATGATGTTCAAGCCGCCGCCCGGACCTCCGCTCGGCCTCAAGCCGTACGACGTGGAACGGATCGTCCAGGAGTGGCACGCGGCCCGCGAGAACCCGGCCCCGGACGGCCCGCGACCCTAGGTCGTGTCCGCAGAGCCTCCCGTGCCCGGCGGCGCCTGGCACGCTCCCCCAAGCTCTTCGAGCAGGGGGGACTCCCACTCGCCGGACCGACGGGGGGGGGGGGCCGGCGGTGGGTGGGGGGCGGCGGCGGCAGGGTACGGGGGGGGGGGCGGGGGGGGCGGAGGGGCG
>NZ_JBHYXD010000148.1:9718-16122 GCF_042751995.1 Streptomyces sp. NPDC059371
GCAACCCCCCCCGCCCCCCCCCCGTGGCGCCCGCGCCCGGGGTCGGGGGGGGGGCGCGGCCTCACTTCACCGGGGAAGCGTCCGAGCCGGGCTCAGAGCCTCAGGAGCCGCTCGGTCATCTCGCGGTAGTCCCGCAGGGCGAGCCGGAGCCGCTCCGTGTCCTCACCGGTCGCCTTGTCCTCGCCGCCGGACTGCCACGATGTACGCAGGTCGCGCCGCCGCCGGGTCACGGCTTCGGTGAACCGGCCCGCGAGCTCCTCCAGCACATGGTCCGCCTCCTCCACGGAGGCCTGCGGCCCGTCGACGAATCCGCCGACCGCGTGCCGCATCCGCAGCGAGAACTTGTCGTGCTCGTCCAGCGGCAGCATCCGCTCGTCCCGCCCGGCGGAATCCGCCGGACGGTCCTCGGCGTCCGCCGGGCCGCCCCGGGGGTGCGCTCCCGCGGCGCCGCGGGACACGGGACGCGGACCGGGTCCGTCGTCGGAGGTACCGGAGGTGTGGCGTACGGGGGACGCGGGACCGGCGCCCGTACGGCCCGCGCGGCCGTCGGCCGGGGTGGCACCCCGCTCGTCGGCGCCGGCGGCCGTCGTCGCGCGGGACGACGTCATACCGGTCCCGGCCGGGCGGACGGCCGAGCCCGCGCCGTCCCTGGCGCGGTCGCCGTTCCGGTCCTGGTCGCCGGTCCGGTCCGGGTCGCCGGTCCGGTCCGGGTCGCCGGTCCCGCCCGGGGCGGGCTCGGCGGACACGGGGTCCACCCGGCCCTTCAGAGCCTCGCGGCGCGACACGTCCTCGCCCTCACCGCGGTCGTCGTCCGCCCGGTCGTCCGGGGAACGCTCGGGGGGTACGGGGGTCACGCGGCCCTTGACGCCGGCCTCGCGGGGCTCGGCGGTGCCGGGGCTCACCCGCCCCTTCATGGCGGCAGTTTCGTGGGACGGGGTCCGCTCGGGTTCCTGGTCTGGCTTCATGGTGCTCACCTTCTTCAACTCCCCTTCGCCTGACGCCTGGTGAAGGACCAGGGAAGGTGGGAGCGAGTGTCGGGGGTGGACGTCCTGCTGCTCTCGGCGTTCTCGGCGTTCTCGCCGTTCTCGGCGTTCTCGGCGTTCTCGGCGTTCTCGGCGTTCTCGGCGCGCCCGGCGTTCTCCGTCGTCTCCGCCGGCTCGGCGCGCCCGTCGTTCCCCGTCGTCCGCGCCGGCTCGGTACTCCGGGTGTCCTTGGTCAGGGCGAAACGCCTACTGCGCTCCGGGCGAGCGGCCGGGGTCCCGCTCACGTCCTCCGTGTCGCGCGCCCGGCCGGGCGAGGTGTCCTCGCGGGTCCGGGTCAGCAGGTCGTCGAAGAGGTCGCGGGCCTCCAGCATGGCCTCGCGCAGCTTCTCGGTGTCGCCGCCGCCGTTTCCGCCCCCGCCGGTGCGGGCCAGCGCGGCCCGGTGCACACGGCGGTACCCGTGGACGTGGTGTCCGTGGTGGACGGAGAGCGCGGACACCTGGTCCTCGTAACGGTCCCCGTCGGGGAATCCGCGCTCTCCGGCCAGCTCGCCGAGCAGGCGGTCGGCCTCGGCCACCGCTTCCTGGGGCGAGTCGACGAAGCGTTCCTGGGCGGCCGTCCAGCCGGCCGCGTACCGTTCCCTGGCCGCGGGTTCGAGCGGCCGCTCGCGCAGTTCGCCGTGCAGCTTCACGCGCTCGTTGAGGTCGCGTTCGGCCGCCTGGGTGTCGCCGTCGTGCCGGGCGACGGTCCGGTCGTACTCCGGTCCGAAGCGCCGCCGCAGGGCGCGCCCGCCCGGCGGCCTTCGGGCGCGGAGGATCAGGGCGGCCGCGACAACGGCCACGGCCGCCACGATGATCAGAGCGATGATCACGCCTGTGGACATGGGTGCCTTCCCGGTTCTCGACCCAACGGGCCGGTTCCCGGACCGGGTTGCCCGGAACCCGGGCCTCAAACGGACCCGGGGACGGCACCGACGTCAACGCCCCTTCCTCCTCGTGCCGTTCGGCCGGGGCTTCTTATCCGGTTGCGTGCCCGGGGTGGCACCCGCCGACAATGGCCGGCATGACCCGATCGCCGTCCGCCGCGCGTGACTCCTGGAGCGTGGCCCCCGAACCCTTCGACTCCCCCGCCGCCGCGGCCCTTTGGCGGGCGTACTACACCGAGGTCAGCGACCGGTGGTACGAGGTGCACGAAGGACGTACGACGGATCCCGACGAGCTGGAACGGGAGATCGCCGCGGAGACCGGCGCCGAGTTCGCGCCGCCCGCGGGTGTGCTGCTCGTCGCGCGCCACGACGGCGAGCCCGGCGGCACGGCGGGAGTCCGGATGCTCGACGCCACGACGGGCGAGCTGCGCCGGGTGTTCGTCCGCGCGGACCTGCGCGGCAAGGGCGCGGCCCCGATCCTGCTGGCGGCCGCCGAGGCGGCGGCGCGCGGCCTGGGCGCCCGGCAGCTCGTCCTCGACACCCGCTCCGACCTCGTCGAGGCACGGGCCCTGTACGCCCGGCACGGCTACGAGGAGACCGCGGCGCACAACGACCAGGCCTACGCGGAGCACTGGTTCCGGAAGGACCTGACCGGCTGACGTCAGGCCGTCACGCCGGTTCTCCCCGCGGGCGGGCGGCCGGGGCTCTCTCGTGCGGGCGTTCCGCGTCGGAACCGCACATCTCCTCGTTCAGCTCCGCCACCAGCTGCGTGAGGTCGGTCGGACGGTCCGGGGTCCACCAGTCGCCGAGCAGATCGGCGAAGGACTCCTCGCGGGCCCTGGACAGATTCCCGGCGGCGACACGGCCCTCGTCGGTCAGGACCAGGTCCAGGCCCTCGCGCCGGGCGAAACGGCGTTCCTCGATCTGGCGGGCGGCGGCCAGGACGACGTCCAGGGGAACCGCGCTGTGCTCGGCCAGGAGAGCGGGCTCCGCCCACCCGTACTTCTTGATCCGCAGGAGCAGCCAGCTCGCCGCCGGCATCAGGTCGTAGCCGGCGCGCGCGGTGATCTTCTCGTAGATCTCGCGGCGCCCCTCGCGGGTGCCGAGCACGGACAGCGCCCTGCACACCTCGTCGTACGACGACCGCTCGACCGGGTTGCTCGCGAGTGTCTCCGTGACGTCGGGTGCCGTGACGGAGCCGCGCAGTCTGTCCTCGCGCAGGAACCAGGCCAGCACGAACCCGAGCAGGGCGACCGGGGCCGCGTACAGGAACACGTCGGTGATCGATGTCGAGAACGCGTGCAGGACGGGCTGCCGCAGGTCGGCCGGCAACTGGCCGATCCCCTTCGGGTCCGCCTTCAGGGAGTCCGTCGTGACGCCGGGTGGAAGCTGCTGTCCGCCCAGCGCCTTCGTCAGGTTGTCGCCGAGGCGGCCCGCGAAGACCGTGCCGAAGATCGCGACACCGAACGAGGCGCCGATGGACCGGAAGAAGGTCGCCCCGGAGGTGGCGACGCCCAGATCCTCGTACGACACCGCGTTCTGCACGATCAGGACGAGCACCTGCATCACGAGGCCGAGACCCAGGCCGAACACGAAGAAGTACGTGCTCATGATCCCGGTGCTGCTGTTCTCGTCCAGTTGGTGCAGCAGGAGCAGCCCGAGGGCGGTGATCCCGGTGCCCGCGACCGGGAACACCTTCCACCGGCCGGTGCGGCTGACGATCTGTCCGGAGACCGTGGACGACAGCAGCAGCCCGAACACCATCGGCAGCATGTGCACGCCGGACAGCGTGGGCGAGATGCCCTGCACCACCTGGAGGAACGTCGGCAGATAGGTCATCGCGCCGAACATCGCGAAGCCTACGATGAAGCTGATGATCGCGGACAGCGTGAAGGTGTGCACCCGGAACAGCTTGAGCGGCAGCACGGGTTCGGCCGCGCGCCGCTCCACCGCGACGAAGGCGAAGGCGAGGGCCACGCCGACGATCACGAGCCCGATGACCTGCGGCGAGTCCCAGTCCCAGGTGGTACCGCCCAGCGAGGCCACCAGGACCAGGCAGGTGGCGACCGCGGCGATCAGGAACGTACCGGCGTAGTCGATGACGTGCCGTGCCGACTTCCTCGGGATGTGCAGGACCGCGGCGATCACCACGAGCGCCACGACGCCGACGGGCAGGTTGATGTAGAAGACCCAGCGCCAGCTCAGATGTTCCGTGAACAGCCCGCCGAGCAGCGGTCCCAGCACACTCGTCGCGCCGAACACCGCACCGAACAGCCCCTGGTACTTGCCCCGTTCACGCGGCGGGACGAGATCGCCGACGATCGCCATCGACAGCACCATCAGACCGCCGCCGCCGAGTCCCTGCACCGCCCGGAAGGCGATCAGCTCGCCCATGTTCTGCGACATGCCGCACAGCGCCGATCCGACCAGGAAGATCACGATCGCCGCCTGGAAGAGTTTCTTGCGGCCGTACTGGTCGCCGAGCTTGCCCCACAGCGGGGTCGCCGCCGTGGACGCGAGCAGGTACGCCGTGACCACCCAGGACAGGTGCTCCAGACCGCCGAGGTCGCTCACGATGGTCGGCAGGGCGGTGGACACGATCGTCTGGTCCAGGGCGGCCAGCAGCATGCCGAGCAGCAGGGCTCCGATGGACACGAAGACGCTGCCGTGCACCGAGTCCCGGGCGTCGGTCTCCGCGGCGCTGCGGCGGCGCACGGCCGACTCGCTCACCTCGACCGAGCCGTGCGGTCCGGACGGCTCGCCCATGCCGCCGCCGGTCGGCGCCTCCACCCCTTCCGGCCCCCGGCCGGGCGGTGTGTCGGAACCGTGCGCGTCCCCGGTCATGCGGCCTCCCTGAGCACCGAGGGTCCCGGTCACCCTCCATCCTGATCGGTGTGTCCGGTTATGGCCTGTCGAGCCAACCGGAATCTGCTATTCAGGGGGGCTGCTTGAAGGTTGTATGAAGGTCGTCCGGATAATCACTGGAGTTTTCAGGGGGGAGGGACCCACTCGTGACTGAACCGACCGGGCATGTCTGCCCCGAGTGCGCCGCACAGCGGGCGCAGGACGGCACCCCGTCCTGCGCCTGCACCCGCAGGGCGTCCGACGCCCTGCGCGACGAGCGCTCGGCCGAGGCCGCTGCGGCGGAGGACTTCAACCCGCTGCGCATACGGCCCTACGTAGAACTGGGCACGGAGAGCTCCGGGCACACCGGAGGGGGCCTGGGACCGGCGGAGGGCGCCGGCGGCGCCCCGTACCCGGCCGGCACGGGCTCCTGGCAGGCCGCGCCGACGGCCGGTGAGGCCTGGGCCACCGCGGAGGCGGGCGCCTGGACGCCGGAGGGGGCGTGGGTGCCGGAGGGCTTCCATGGCGTCGCACCCGGCGGCGCGGGCGAGCCGACGGGCTCCATGACCGGCGTCCCGCCGGTCGGCGGGGTACCGATGCCGCCCGCGAACGGGGAGGACGCGGCCGCTTCGACCATGCAGCTCGCCGCGATCCCGGCGGACGCGAACCTCGGCCCGGCTCCATTGCCCGCCGACGCGACCATGCGACTGGCCCCGGTACCGGCGGACACGGTGCCGCGCTCGGCACCGCTGCCGCCGGAGGTGACCACGCCGTCGGCGCCGATGCCGATGCCGGCCGACGCGACCATGCGGCTGAAGGCGCTCCCCTCGGAGGCGCGCGCCACCGACGTGCGCCTCTTCCACGAGAACGCGCGCCCGCCGGAGCCCGGACATGAGACCTCGCCCTCACGTCGGTCCAGGCGTCGCCGGCGTACCGGGGTCCTCGCCGTCACCGGAGTCGTGGTGACCGTGGTGGCCGCGGCGGGGGTCGCGAGCGGACTGCTCTCCTACGACCCTCCCGCGCGGGACGACGCCCAGCCGAAGGACGTCAGGGCGAGCGTGCCGGACGTCCTGTCGGACACGGCCTCCGCGGTGCCGTCTTCGAGCGCGTCCTCGGCGGAGTCCGTCTCGGCGTCCCCGTCGGCCTCTCTCAGCGCGAGCCCGTCGCCCTCGGTGTCCGCCTCCGACACGTCGGCCACACCCTCCTCGTCCGCCACGGCGTCGCCGACGTCCGCCGAGCCGAGCGCGACGGCGACCGCGACGGGGTCCGTGGCTTCCACGGGGAGTGGCGGCGGTTCGAACACACTGGCAGGACCCACCCTGCGGCGCGGCGACAGCGGGTCCGAGGTGACCGAGCTCCAGCTTCGGCTGAGCCAGATCAGGATGTACATGCACAGGGCCGACGGCCAGTTCGACCGTCATCTCGAGGACGCCGTGCGCTGGTACCAGTGGGCGCGGGGCATCTCGGGCGACGACCCCGGGGTGTACGGCCCGGCCACACGGGCGAGCCTGGAGGCGGAGACGTCCCAGCCGTAGCTCGCCGTCGGCGTTCGCGGTTCCCGGCCGGTGGGTGGGTCGGGGCCGTGCCGGTGCATCAGCCCGTCGCCGTTGGGTGAGGGGTGGGCGTCGGTGGCGACGGGCATCGATGTACCGGC
>NZ_JBHYXD010000149.1:0-1950 GCF_042751995.1 Streptomyces sp. NPDC059371
GGGTTTTAAACACCCGGCCCCCCCCTCGCCCCCCCCGGGCGCCACCCGGCCCGGCCCCCCCCCCCGGCCGGGCCGGGGGCCCGGGGAGGACCGAGGACGGACGGTGGTCAGCCGGCCGACGAGGCGCCCTTCGGCTCGTCGCCCTCGACGTCGACCGGCGTGCGGTATCCCTGGAGTTCGAGCGGGCCGTTCGCCTTGGCGGCGCCGCTCTCGGAGTTCGGTCCGCCCAGGTTCTGGCGGACCGAGTCGAGGATGGTCAGACCCTGGGCGACCAGGCCGGCCGCTATCTCGCCGAGACCGTCGGCACCGTTGAGGACGTTGACGTTCGCGCCCGCGAGACCGCCGGCCGCTTCCTTGACGATCAGGGGCAGTTGGTCGATCAGCATCCGGTCGAGCGCGACCCGGTCGTGCGAGGCGGCCGCCTCGGCCTGGATCTTCATGCGCTCGGCGTCGGCGATGGCGAGCACCTTGATCCGCTCGGCCTCGGCCTCGGCCGGCTTGACGACCTCGGCGACGAGCTGCTGCTGACGCAACAGGGCGGCGCGCTGCGCGAGTTCGGTCTGCGCCGCGAGGACCTCCTGCTGGGCGTGGGCCTGGGCGAGGGGACCCGCCTGGGCGGCCATCGCCTGCGCGCGGTCCACCTCGGCCGAGTACTCCGCCTGGACGATGGCGGTCTGCCGGGCGTACTCGGCCTGGTTGCGCGCCGCCACCTGCTGCGCCTCGACGGAAGCCTGGGTGGCCTGCGCCTGGGCGATCTGGGCCTGGCGCTGGATGGCCGCCTTGTGCGGCGCGGACATCGCGTCGATGTAGCCGGTGTCGCCGTCGTCGATCGACTGGATCTGCAGCGAGTCGACGATGAGGCCGATCTTCGCCATCTCCAGCTTCGAGGTGTCGAGGACCTCGGCGGCGAGCTTCTGCCGCTCGGTGACGATCTCCTCGACCGTCATCGAACCGATGATGGACCGCAGATGGCCCGCGAAGATACGGCCCGTCAGGACCGACATCTGGTCCTGGTCGGACAGGAACCGCTGACCCGCGTTGATGATGCTCTCGGTGTCGTTGCCGACCTTGAACGCGATCACGGCGCGGACGTGCAGCGAGATGCCCTGCTTGGTGACACAGGTCTCGGTGACCTCCGCCTCGCACATGGACAGCGTCAGGAAGCGGGTCTTGCGGAAGACCGGAAGCACGAACTTGCCGTGCCCCGTCACCACTCGGAACGGCGCGCCCCCCAGTCCCCGCCTGCCGCCCGAGATCAACATCGCCTCGTCGGGAGCGGGTACGCGATAACCGAACATGCTTCTCCTTCTCAAGCTTCGCCGACGGCATCGCCGTCGAGCGCGTCCAGTGGATCGGCCCACGTGATGACGTCGACCTCACGGCATCCTCTGGACTCGATCACCAGCACGGTCGCCCCTTTCGGCAGGGGCTCCCGAGACCAGGCATGGAAGGTCTCGGATCCGCCTCTCACGCGCACGAGGACCTCGCCGGGTCCGGCGGACCCCCGGGTGCCGATGAGCAGTTCCCCCGTGCAGCCGATCACGGCTTCGTCCTGCACCATTGCCGGCCACCCCCCATCACTCTGAATCTGCCTCTGACCTTAGACCCAGCCCATTCCGGGCGCGTACGCCCCCCGTCGGTCGACAGCCCCTCCGGGGGTACGCGTTCAGGCCTCCTGTGAAGTGTGGGCTCAACTCTTGGTGAAGCGATAGGTCTTGCTGTCGGTCAGCACACAGAAGCCCGAGGACACCACGATCACGCGCAGGGTGGCGCTGCGGCGGTCGTAGTCGATGCCCTCCACCTCGAAGGTGCCCGAGCAGGAGCTGCGCAGCGGGAGCTGCCGCAGCGCCGTGACGTGTCCGGAGACGTGGGGGGGGGGGGCGGCGGGGCGGGCGGGCCGCCGGGGCGGGCCCCCGCGGCGCGGGGCGCGGGACGGGCGGGGCGGGGGCG
>NZ_JBHYXD010000149.1:1960-3050 GCF_042751995.1 Streptomyces sp. NPDC059371
GTGACTCCCACCCCCCCCCCCCCGGGGCCCCCGCCGCGGCGGCGCGCGGGGGGCCCCCCCGCCGCGCGGGGGGGTGCCCGGCGCGGGGGCCCCCCCCGCCCGCCCCCCCCGACAGGTCGATCTGGAGCAGCGGCTTGGTCATGCCGAAGAGGGTGCCGGCGGGGTCGTCGGACGAGCACAGCAGCCGGGTCGCGGTCACGAAGTCGCAGCCCTGTACGTCGCGTACGGCGTGGTCGAGGTTGATGGTCGAGGCCTGCGGAAGGTCGGCCGAGGGCGAGGTGGCCGGATTGACGCCCGGGGTCGGGAACACCAGGAGCCGGTTCATCGTGCCGTACTCGCCGGACACCATCCACGTACCGCTCGGCGCGATGGTGACGAAGGAGTTGTTCAGCGCCTCTCCGGCGCTCAGCTTGTGGACGTACTCCGACCAGGCGCCGCCCGGTGCCTGCACGCGGAACATCTTCGCGCTGCCGGAGTCGCTCTGGTAGGGCTCCACGTAGTAGCCGTTGTACGAGGCGTCCGGGTCGCCCACGTGGTTCCAGCCCCGGCCGCTCACGCTCGCGGGGATCGTGCCGATGCCCGTGTAGTGGTTGGGGCTGCCGGCCGGGACCTCGACGGAGGTCAGGCCCTGGCTCTCGGTCAGCGGGTCGGCGCGGTCCGAACCCACCTCGTTCCAGGTGTCGGCGGCCGAGGCGGGCGCGCCGCCGGCCACGCAGAGGACGGCGGCGGTGGTGAGGGTGACGAGGCCGGCCAGGACCGCGTGACAACGTTGCCGTGCGGGCATGCGCATGAAGGGTGCTCCTCGATGGGGGGTGTCCGGTCGGCGCACAGTCTGGCCCGCCGCGATGGTCATGTACAGACCAACACGTGGACGCCGGACGACACCTCCCGGTCCACGAGTCGCCAATCACCCCAGCCACCGGGAATCCGGCCCCGCCCCCTCGTCGAGCCGCCGGGCCCCGCCCCCCGAACACGGCCGAGCCCCGCGGCGCACGCGGGGGGGGGGGGGTGGCGCCCGGGGGGGGGCGGGCGCGCGGGGCGGGGCGCGGGAGCCGGGGCCCCCGGCCGGCCGGCCCGCCGCGGGTGGTGC
>NZ_JBHYXD010000149.1:3060-15688 GCF_042751995.1 Streptomyces sp. NPDC059371
GCCGCCGCGGCCCCCCCCCCCCCAACCCGGGCGCCCCCGGCGGCATACTGGGGGAGTTGGAGGGGCCCGCCGGGACCGGGCCGGGCAGCGGGTCCGGGCAGCGAGAGCCGGGACCCGCGGACGTCGGACCGTCAGCTGTTCGAGCAGCTGGTCGTGTTCCCCGCCGTCGGGTTCAGCAGCGCCACCACGTTGACCGTGTTGCCACAGAGGTTGACCGGGATGTGGACCGGGATCTGGACGACGTTGCCGGACAGGAGTCCAGGACTGTTCGCCGCGGCACCGGTCGGCCCGGTGTCGGCGGCGGCGGTCCCGGCGGTGGCCAGCAGGGCGACGCTGGCAAGTCCGGCGGCGGCCATCAGACGAATACGCATTCCAAGCTCCGTTCATTCGCAGTGGTGCGAGCTCCTTCACCATCACCTCCGCGAACAAAAGCCGACATTCCAGCGCAGCCGAACGGGGGTTCGCCCCCACGACACCCGTGGATCAGCTCCGGTACACGGCGTGTCGCGCGGGGCGTACGGAATGCCCGTAGCGTGAATACAGATCCGGTGGAACAGGGAGAGACCATGCCGATGAGCCAGTCCGACACGTCCACACCCTCCGATGACAGGGCGACCCCCGACGCACTGCTGCACACCGGGACCGAGGGCCCGGTGACGGCCGAGGACCTGGTTCTCGCCGCGGGTCGCGACGTCACACCGCAGAGCCTCGCCTGGGCCGAGCGGAAGCTCCAGGACGAAGGCACCGCGGCGGTCGACAAACTGCTGCCGTAGGGCGCCGCCTCGGACGATCGTGGACCCGCTCGGCCGGCCCCGATGCGGCGGAGCCGGCCGAGGACCCGCCTGGGAGGGCGCGGGTCAGGCGCCGGGGCACTCCTTCCACGCCAGGTGGTAGACGGTGCTGATGTCACCGTCCGTCGAGTCCATGGTCATGAAGCTGGAGCTGCCGGGCGTCGAGGTGCCCGCGTTGACGCGGAGCTCGGTGTTGATGTTGAAGTTGCGCTGGACACCACAGGGCGCCCAGACCAGTTGGGCCCAGTCCGTGGTGTCCGTGGTCTGCCAGTCGTCGCCGTACGGGCCGCGGAAGGGGTGGGTGATGGAGGCCGTGTTCGGGGATCCCTGGAAGTAGTACGAGGCCTTCTCCGTGCTGCTGGCTCCCGGCTGGAGGGAGGCGAAGCCGCGGTAGTCGGCGCTGGCGATGGCATAGGTGAAGCCCTGCGGGACATGCACGTTCAGGTTGAGCTGGCAGTTCTTGCGGAACGCGGTGGGGTCGGCGTTGCCTCCGACCTGGGCGAGGTAGCTGCTGTAGGTGACGGTGAAGGCGGTGTTGTCCGGGGAGACGGCGACAGCCGCGGTTCCCTGGGGACAGCCGGATCCGTTGACCGTCGCGACGCTGATGACGATCTTGTCCGGGGGCGGGTCCTGGATACCGGAGGACGGGCTCGACAGGGGAAGCGCTGTGGCGAACAGGGCGGCGATCGCGCCACCCATGAACAGGCCACCGGCCATGGTGCTCCAATCCGTTGCGTAGGTGTTCCGGCGGCAGCACACGGGCGTACCGCCATGAATGGGGGGTGCGGCTCCCCGGGGAGACGGGGAACCGTCGCGGACCAGTGCGTTGGATCAAGCGCGGCTCATTTGTACATGCGCATGACAAATGCGCACGCGCAGCCGACTCCCGGCTGTGAAGGAGCTGTGAAGACCGGGAGCGACGAAATCGTACGTACGGGTGGTCGCGATGGACAGGACCATCTCCGGCCATTCGATACGCGCCGTTCACACCCGCCGCCATGGTCACGAGGCCGGTTCACGGCGGTCCACGCCACCCGGGTCCGTGGCGCGGGGCGTTCCGGGACCGGCAGCCGTCACGACGCGTGCCCGCCACGACGGCGCGGGGAGCGGCCGGACACCGGGCGCCGAGTGCGGCCGGGCCGGAAGGCGGTGGGACCGCGGGAATCACCCGCCCCCTCGGCGCGTGCCGGGCGCCCCTGAGACACTGAGACACATGGATCCACGACACCTGAGACTCGGCCGCCGCCGGATATGGATGAGCAGTGCCGTCTGTTTCCTGGTCCTCGGGCCGCTCGGCTGGTTCTTCGGTGGCTGGATTCCCTTCGCGTTGCTGGCCGTTGCCCTCCTCGTCGCCACCGCCGTCTCGCACTGGCGGGCTCCCAAGTGGCTCGCGCCCGCCATCGCCAAGGGCCAGTCGGAGAACCGCCGGGACGTCGCCACCTTCTGCGTGGTCATAGCGGTGAGCGGCTACGCCCAGCCGCCCGCGCAACCCGCTCCCTCACCGGCGGCCCTCGCGGCCCTGCGCCTGGAGGCGTACCGGGCCGCCGCGGACGACGATCTCTCGGAGGACCTTCGGCTCCTGGCGGCCGACGCGCTGGCCGCGGCGGACCAGGCCAACGCCGAGGACACCCCCGCGGGCTGGCGGGCGGCTCGGGCGAGCGCGGAGCGGCTGGCGCACGCCGCCCAGGAGGGCAATCCGTACGTGCGGCAGCTCCTCATCCAGTGGGTGGAGGGCAACCCGGCGAGCGATCGGTAGCCGATCGGCGGACAGACCGCGCCGCTCTCAGGGCCGCTCGAAGAACTGGATCACGCCCCCGGCCGAGAAGCACAGCGCTCCCACGAGGGTGCCCCAGTTGGCGATGTCGACGTTCACGAGACTGCCGGTCGTCGGCCGTGTGTAGGCGGCCAGCGCCGAGACGAGGAAGAGCACGGATCCGAGCTGGTTGACCGCGACGATCCACCAGCCGAGGTCGCCGGCGAGGACGCGCGGGCGCCCGTGGCAGACCTCGACGACGGCGAGGTGACCGGAAACCAGGAACAGGACGCAGCCGACCATGTCGGGGGCCCAGATCAGCCGGTCCGTCTGCTGGACCGAGAGTCCCTTCAGCAGCGAGTCCAGCAGATTGACGCCGAACACGAGCGTCCCCACGAACAGCAGGAACGTGCTGAGCCAGTCGATCCGGCCGGGCTCGTAGCTCCACCACCGCCAGCGCCGCCCGGCCAGCGCGTCGGACGCGCTGTCGCGGCGGGGAGCGTTGACCGCCTGAAGCAGTGAGGCGTAGCCCCCGGTGTTGAAGAACAGGCCGCCGGTGAAGTAGATCCAGGCGCCCGTCAGACCCCCTGAGCCGAACTGGGCGACCCCGGCCCCGAGGGCGAACAGCAGCCCGCCCACCGTGAACGCGGCCGCGGCGATGACGTTCAGCCGGCGCAGCCGGGCGATCGACGCGGTGTCCGCCCGCCGGGAGCGGCCCTCCGTCTCCCCCGGGACGCGGACGGTGAGCAAGCCGCGTTTACGGGCCGGGCGAGATTCCCAGACCGCGATACGACCGTCCACGAGACGCCAGGTCAGCCGGGTCGTGAAGGGGCCCGCCCCTTCGGAGCGCGCTTCGGTTCGACTCACCCGGCGACCATAGCCCGTGGGGCGAAATCCGGTGTTCGCCCGACTCGTCGCCTTTCAGGTGGTCAGGACTCCACTCGGGCGATTCAGGACTCCGCCTCGCGCCGCAGGAAGTTGGTCACCTGGCAGGCGAGGCTGTCCCGGGCCGTGTCGGGTCGCGCGGCGGTGTCGACGGGCGTGTCGTTCTCGATGCCGCCCGCCCAGAGGAAGCGCTCGGTCCACTCGTCGTCGACCTTGAGCTGGACCTGGATGTCCATCCGGTCGAGGACGGCGTCGGGGCCGGCCGCGAACAGGACCGCGGTGGCCCGGCGCAGCGGATAGATGTCGTATCCCTCGATGAACTGCGAGTTCCGCCAGTCGAGGAAAGCGCTCTCGCCGTCGGCGCCGACGCGGATATCGATCTGGCCGTCTTCGAGGTGGATGCCGAAGTGTTCGGTGGCACGGTTCTCGACGGTCACCCGCAATCTGAAGTAGGTGAGTTCGTCGGCGGCGTCGTCACGCCCCTTCGGGGGCTCGGCCTTTTCCACACCATGAACGCGAACACGCAGGCCGGCCTGCTCGTCGTACTCCTGCCAGTCCCCGACCACGTTGGGCTCGCGCACAGTCCACCTCTCCACTTCAGAGAGTTGTTCCTATCTGTGCCCTCAACGAAGTGTCAAATGCGCCGCACCGGCCGTGGCCAGCAATTTCTCCTTTCTTGATCGGTGATCAAGCCGTGCCCAGCCACAATCATTCCGCGCCACCCGAACGGGGTATTTCGGGGCGTGCTGCACATCACGTTTCCCGGGAGCCTCACAGGCCCTCCCGCAGACGCCGCATCTGTTCGTCGAGCGGGCCGAGACCGACGTCCCGGCGCCGCTCGTCGACGGTCCCGGGACGGCGTACGGGACAGGGGCGCAGGGTGACCGGGTCGACGCGGGTGCCGTAGAACTGCGGCAGCCCCAGTTCGACGGCGCAGTGGTCGGCGATGTAGGCGTGGTGCAGGGCCGGACAGAGTCCGTCGGCCGCGGCCCGGGCGATCAGATCGCGGCATCCGAGCTGCAGACCGAGGTCGGGGGCGTGCAGCAGGATCATCAGGGCCGCGGTCGAGGCGGCCGCGCCGACCTGGGCGGTGGTCGGCCAGCCGTGCCGCCGGACGATCACCGCGAGCGCCCGGGCGTTGCCCGCGCGGCACGCGGCCAGGGGCTCGCGCCACGCTCCGGCGGGACGGTCGCGTGCCTGGCGCATCAGGGCGCGTTCCTCGTCGGCCCGGCGCACGAGCTCCCCCGCCAGGGCCCTGGCGAGCTCCGGGACCATCGGCGCGGCGCCCCGGCCCCCCGGGCGCGCCCCGGCGTCCCCGGCCCGACGCCTCGGGACGGCCTTCACGGCACCGTCCGAAGCACCATCGAGAACCACACCTTCTTTCCCGTGGTGCCCGGGTCGGCCGGTGCGACGCCCCAGTCGTCGCTCAGCGCGGCGATGATCGCCAGTCCGCGTCCCGACTCCTCGGCCCCGTCCGCCGTCCGTGCGGCGGGCAGGGCGGACGAGCGGTCGGCGACGGACACCCGCAGTTCGCGGGGGTCGCACGCGATGCCGACGGTGATGGTGTCGCCGCGGTCGGGGCTGCCGTGTCTCAGGGCGTTGGTGAAGAGTTCCCCGGTCGCGAGCACCGCGTCGTCGACGCGCTGGGCCGGCAGCCGCAGGCGGGTGAGGTACTCGGCGACCATGGCCCGCACACCGGGCACCCGCGAGGGGTGCGCCGGGACGGTGGTCCGCAGCCCGTGCGCCCCGCGCACCCGGTTCATGGCGGTGCCGCCGGAGCCGGCGGTCCCGGCGGTCCCGGCGGTCCCGGCGGACGGGGTCGCTGACGGGGTCGCTGACGGGGTCGCTGACGGTACGAGACCGGTCGGGGCCGGGGCCACGACCGGTGGAGGCTCGGTCGGGGCCGGAGCCATGACCGGTAGAGGCTCGGTCGAGGCCGGAGTAACAGCCCGTAGAGGCTCGGTCGGGGCCGGAGCCACAGCCCGTAGCGGCTCGGTCGGGGCCGGAGTCGGGGCCCGTGGCACCGGTGGTTCCGATGCGGTCGGTGCCGAAGGGGCGGGTCGCTCGGCGGCGTGGGTGCGAAGGGCCTGGCCGCCCGCGGGGTGGACCCCTCCTTCCGGTGCCCGCGTGCCCGGCCCCGGAGCCGGGTTGCCGTGGACCGGTGCGGGCGTCGGCTCGCGGCGCGGTGCCCTGGATGCCGGCATCGGTCCTCCTTCGGGTGCGGCCCGGGGGGCGGCTGTCGCTGCGGCTGCCCGTGCAGCCAACACGCGGGACTGCCGGGGCGACCAGGGGGTATGCGGGTTGTCCGGTTGCAAGCGCGTAGTGGCGTGGGATGTATGTTCGATCTTGTGAGGAACGGGAGCGGGGGCGGTGCGACGGTGTCCCTTGACGGTGACACCGGCCGTGCGGGACTGCGTGACAATCGGGTGCTGGTGACCGGGGGTACGCGCGGACTCGGTGAGCAGATCGTGCGGCTGCTGTCCGCCGAGGGCGTGCGGGTGGCCACGTGTGCGCGCACCGCGCGGGATCTGGACGCGCTGGCCGCCTCGATGGGCCCGGGTCTGTTCACCCGGCGGCTCGACGTCACCGCGCCCGGGGACCTGGAGGGGTTCGTCGAGGACGCGGCGGAACGCTTCGGGGGCCTGGACGGGGTGGTGGCCTGCACGGGCGGTTCGCGGGGCGGCGGCTTCGAGGAGGCGGACGCGGAGGACTGGGCCGCGACCTGGGCGGTGAACGTCGGTCACGCGACCCGGCTGGTACGGGCCGCGGTCCCGCATCTGCGGGCCGCGGGCGGCGGCTCCGTCGTGGTGATCTCCTCGATCTCCGGCTGGAAGCCGGGCCCGCCCGCGCAGTACTCGGTCGCGAAGTCCGCGCAGATCCAGCTCGCGGCCTCGCTGGCCCGCGAGCTCGGCCCGGACGGGATCCGGGTGAACGCGGTCTCCCCCGGTTCCATGCTGATCCCCGGCCGGCGCTGGGACCGGATGCGCCGGGAGGAACCCGAGGCGTTCGCCCGTTTCGTGGCGGCGGAGCTGCCGGGCGGCGGGCCGGTCGCACCGCAGGAGGTCGCCCGGGTCGTGGCGTTCCTGCTGTCGGACTGGTCGAGCGGGATATCCGGCGCGCACCTCCCGGTCGACCGCGCCCAGAACGCCCCCTCCCCCGAGGGGTACTGAACCCCCCGAGGGCTACTGGCACCGCTCCCGGTCACGGCACCGCTCCCGGTCATGGCACCGCTCCGGTCACGGCACCGCTCCCGGTCACGGCACCGCTCCGGTCACGGCACCGCTCCCGGTGACGGGCCCGCTCGTCAGGCCGCCGCGCCGAGGACACCACGGGAGCGGCGCTCGAATTCCTGCACGACGGGTTCGGCGCGACGGGGTTCGAGGCGTCTGCGGAAGTCACGCAGGGCCTGGACGGATCGTTCGCTGTGGACGGCGCCCAGGGTCTCCAGCGCCAGGGTCGCGGTGCCGACCGCCTCGTCCAGGCGGTCCTGCTGCAGGTGCGCGGTCGCGAGGACGGAGCGGCTGATGGCCTGGCGCCGGCGCCGGTCGGCGCCCGAGCCGAGCGACTCGCTCGCCGTGCGCTCGGCCTGGCGGGCGAGCCCCAGGTCGCGGAAGCAGAGGGCGGACTCGGCCTGAAGGTAGTGGTGGTCCAGATAGCGCACCCACGGCGACTCCTGCTCGGCCCCCTTGCTCTCCGCCAGGTGCCGCTCCGCCAGCCGCAGCGCCTTCGACGTGTCGTCCGAGCGGCCCCGCGCGGCGTGTCCGCGTGCCGACATGGCGTACAGCCGCATCAGTCCGAGGGGGCTGCCGGCTCCCTGTGCCGTGACGATTCCGGCGCGGGCGAGTGCCACGCCCTCGTCGGGGCGGCCGAGGTTGGTGGCGAGGTGGGAGAGCCCCGCGAGGATCTGGCCGCCGAGCACCCGGTCGCGGCCCTCGGCGCAGAGCCGCAGTCCCTGGGTCATGTAGCGCTGGGCGAGGCCGTACTCCCCCGCGTCGTACGAACTCCAGCCGGCCATGGCGGCCAGCCGGGCGGCGGCCGCGAACAGCCGTCGGCGCTGCCCGGAAGGGGTGCCGCGCCGCTGGAGCATGGGGACGACCTCGGTGGAGAGGTAGTGCACGATGCTGGTGCGCACTCCGCCGCCGCCGTAGTGGTTGTCCATCTGGTCGAAGACGGCGATCATCGCGTGCACCTGCTCGACGGGGCCGCCGCTCACGGGCAGGGCCTGGGAGAGCGAGTCCTGATGCTCCAACAGCCAGAGCAGCCATTCGCGCTGAGGGTTCGTCAGGGATGCCGGGACGAAGGGGACCGTGCCGAGGAGACTGCGGCGGGAGATGTCGGTGGAGCCCAGTTCCGCGAGCGTGTGCAGGGTCTCGGCGACGTCCTCGCCGTAGACGAGCGCTCTGCTCGCGACGGGGCGCTGGGAGTCGGAGTGGAATCCGAGGTCCGCGGGGGACAGGGCACGGCCGAGCCGCTCGGACAGCACGGCGGCGATCAGCTCCGGTGTACCGCCGCGGGGTTGCTGGCCCTGGAGCCAGCGGGTGACCGACGCCTTGTCGTAGTGGGAGTCGGTGCCCTGGCGGCGCCCCAGTTCATTGACCCGCAGGGCGAGGGAGGCGTAGGAGCA
Organism: Streptomyces sp. NPDC059371; assembly: GCF_042751995.1. Classification (NCBI taxonomy): domain Bacteria; kingdom Bacillati; phylum Actinomycetota; class Actinomycetes; order Kitasatosporales; family Streptomycetaceae; genus Streptomyces; species Streptomyces sp. NPDC059371. The sequence continues at coordinate 11,114 of NZ_JBHYXD010000149.1, forward strand.
GCCGGCCTCCTTGAGCACGGCCCCCAGCACCGGATTGCCTCCGGCGGACCCGCCGGCGTTCCTCGTCTGTCCCTCGGTCACGGCGGCCATCCCGTATCGCCTCACATCCGCGTGCGGCTGCACTCCGATCCGAATCTGGCGGTGTTTCAATTGCCGTGTGGACGAGCGCAGTTGAGCGTGAAAGTCGCCGAATGTGCGACAGGTCACTCGATCACTATGGTGGCCCTCCCGCCGCCCGTGCAACCGGCGTTCTGATAATTTCAGAACGATCCGCAGCGCTCTGTCCCTGTCACCGGCCGCGTGGCACACTGCCCCCTGAGACGGTCGTTCCCGGGAGGTAGGACGTGGGCGAGAACCGCTCCGGCGGCAGCGCGCCGACCGTCCTGCGCATGGTTCTCGGGAAGCGGCTGCGGCACCTGCGGGAACAGGCGGGGGTCTCCTTCGAGGAGGCCGCGCGCGCCATCGAGGTCACGGCTCTGACGGTCCGCAGGATCGAGAAGGCCGAGGTCGGGCTCCGCATCCCGTACGTGAGGGAGCTGCTCCGCGTCTACGGGGTCCCGGCGTCGGAGGTCGACGACTTCCTCTCCCTGGCCAGGGAGGCCAACCGGCCCGGCTGGTGGTACACGTACCGCGACGTACTGCCGGACTGGTTCAGCGCCTACGTGAGTCTGGAGAGCGAGGCCAGCGTCATCCGTCTCTACGAACCCCACTACGTCCCGGGCCTGTTGCAGACGCACGACTATGCCACCGCCCTGATGCGCGTCGGGTTCCCCAACGAGACGCGCAAGGACATCGCGCGCCGCGTCGCCCTGCGGATGAAACGCCAGGACCTCCTCGCCAAACCCGAGGCCCCGGCGCTGTGGGCGATCCTGGACGAGACGGTGCTGCGCCGGCCGGTGGGCGGATCCGCGGTGATGCGGGCCCAGTTCGACCGGCTCGCCGAGGCCCTGGACCTGCCGAAGGTGCGGATCCAGATCATGCGCTTCGGTGTGGGCGCCCACCCGGGCGCGTTCGGCCCGTTCCACCACTTCCGCTTCGGCTTCTCCGAACTCCCCGACATCGTCTACACGGAGAGCCTGGTGGGCGCGGTGTACGTCGACCGGCCCGACGACGTCGTCAGTCATCTCGAAGTACTGGACCGGATGTCCGTGCAGGCGGAGCCGGTCACCCGGACCAGGGCCATCCTGGGTGAACTGCGTAAGGAGTTGTGATCCATGGGACCCGTGCACAACGGCATGTCCGCGGCCGGTCTGGGAACCGAGGGCTGGCACAAGCCCTGGAGCGGTACCAACGGCGGAAGTTGCGTCGAGGCCAAGAGGCTTCCCGACGGGAGCGTCGCGCTGCGCCAGTCACGGGACCCCGAGGGACCCGCGCTGATCTGGACCCGAGACGAGATGGCCGCGTTCATCGCGGGCGCCAAGTCGGGGCAGGCCGACTTCCTGATCGCCTGAGCGAGACCCGCGCCTCTCCGGGGCCTGTCGACGGCGGGAAGCGCCGGACAGGCCCGAGTCCGCAACCACGCCCCCACAACCGGACAACCCGCACGCACACTCCCGCCGTGCGGGTTGTCCCCCCACAATGGCCGAGCCGTTCGTCCCGGAGGGAGGGGATACGGGCATGATCCTCCACCAGGGCCTTACACGGTGCCGGACGCTTGTCGTCGAAGGCCCCGACGGTCTCGACCGGCGCCCGCTCCTCGCGGAGCTGGCCCGCCATCACTTCACGATCCGCCCGATGCACGGGCATCTTCACCATGTGGACCCCACCCAGCCCTACCGCGAACTGCTGTCCGCGCCGGGCCGGCTGGCCGTCGACGGCGGCCTCGTCCACGAACTGGTCTACGGACCACTGCGCCGCGGCCGCTCCCGGGTGACGTGGATCCAGGCGCTGGACTTCGCGGAAGCGGTGGCCGAACGCGACGGCGCGCTCGTCCACATGTCGGGCGGGACCGACGACACCGAGGTGGCACGCGCGTACGAGCGGGTTCTGCGGACCTTGGCCCAGCACGTCCCCGTGATCACGCTCGACACCGGGGAACCCGCCGGCGCCGCCCACGACCCCACCCGGGCGATCCGTCAACTCGCCCTGCGCATCGGCCTGTTGCCGATAGCGTAGGCAACCGACCGCGTGACGCACGGCAGGAGAACTCCGATGGCCGACCGATCCGCTCCCGACCAGGACGCACTGTCGAAGATCGACACGACGGTGCCGCACTCCGCCCGCATCTGGAACTACTGGATGGGCGGGAAGGACAACTACGAGGTCGACCGGGTCGCCGGGGACGCGTACCGCGAAGTCGCCCCGAACATCGAGACCATGGCCCGTGCATCGCGCGCCTACCTGATCCGTACCGTCACCTTCGTGGCGGGCGAGCTCGGCATCCGCCAGTTCCTCGACATCGGCACCGGCCTGCCCACGTACGACAACACCCACCAGGTGGCCCAGCGCGTCGCGCCCGAGTCCCGCATCGTGTACGTGGACAACGATCCGCTGGTGCTGCGCCACGCCCAGGCACTGCTGACGAGCACGCCCGAGGGCGTCACCGACTACATCGACGCGGATCTGCACGAGCCCGAGAAGATCATCGAGTCGGCGTCCCGGATCCTCGACTTCTCCCGGCCCGTCGCGCTGATGCTGATGGGCATCCTCGGTCACATCCAGGACTACGAGGAGGCCCGATCGATCGTCCGGCGCCTCCAGGCGGCGCTGCCTTCGGGCAGCTGTTTCGTGCACTACGACAGCACGGACACGGACGCGGCGCTCAAGGAGGCGCAGCAGGGCTACGACGACACGGGGGCGATCCCGTACGTGCTGCGCAGCCCCGAACAGGTCGGCGCGTTCTACGAGGGCCTCGAACCGGTCGAACCCGGCATCGTGTCCTGCCCGTTGTGGCGACCGGAGCCCGGTACGTCGCCCGAGCCCACGGACGTCCACGGGGGCGTGGCCCGCACACCGTGAACGGGCCCGCCCGGCAGGTCAGTCGCTCGACGCCGGCTCGATGTTCTGGTTCAGCCGGAACAGGTTGGCGGGGTCGTACTCCGCCTTCACCCCGGCCAGACGGTCGTAGTTGCCGCTGTAGCTCGCCCGGACGCTCTCCTGGTCCTCGGCCATCACCATGTTGACGTACGCACCGCCCGCGGAGTACGGGAAGAGGGCGTCGGAGTAGTCGACGCTCCACCGCTTGATCACCTCGGCGTTGGCCGGGTCGGGATCGACACCCGCGTAGACGGCGGCCCAGCCCGAATTGCGGTAGCCCCAGGCGGTGTCCGTCGGGCCGACGTCGTGGACGGCTCCGTCGATGGGGTAAAGGTGCATGGTCGACTTCCAGGTCGGCGTCGCGGCGCCGAACTTGGCGTGCAGGTCGACGGCCTCGCCGGGGAGTTCGTCGACGAAGCCCGCCCGCCAGTACCACTGGTCGCCGGGCGGATAGACGCCGTCGAACGCGGACTGGATGGCCGGGTGCGGCATCGGCGCGGGGCCGTGCAGCAGGGGCTCGGGCAGGGCGTCGAGCAGCGGGGCCATGTCCCGGGCCGCCGCGTCGGTGTCGTCGCCCACGCGGCACCACAGCACACCGCAGACCTTCTTCAGGTGCAGCTCCTCCGGGAACGGCGGTCCCGGCGGGACCGAGGCGAAGAGGAAGAAGCCGCCGAGTTCACGCGGCGCGTGGGGAATGAAGTCGCGGTAGGCGGAGAGGACTTCGGCGCCGAGTTCGACGGGCCAGAAGGTGGGACCGGCGACGACCGTGCTCACTTCGTGCAGCCGGAAGAGGAACGAGGTGACGACACCGAAGTTGCCGCCGCCTCCGCGGATCGCCCAGTAGAGGTCGGTGTTCTCGTCGGCGTTCGCGCGGACGTGCTCGCCGTTCGCCAGGACCAGCTCGGCCTCCAGCAGGTTGTCGACGGCCAGCCCGCACTTGCGGGTGAGATGGCCGAGGCCGCCGCCGAGGGTGATGCCGCCGACTCCCGTGGTGGAGATGATGCCGCTCGGTGTGGCCAGGCCGTGCTCGTTGGTGGCGCGGTCGACCTCGCCCAGGAGACAGCCGCCGCCGACCCGTACCGTGCGGGCCGCCGGATCGACGTGGATGTCCTTGAGCGGGGAGAGGTCGAGCACCACTCCGTCGTCGCAGGTGCTCAGGCCCGCCCCGTGATGACCGCCACCGCGCACCGCGAGCGGGAGTGCGTGGTCACGCGCGAAGCCGATGATCAGGGCGACGTCCTCCGGGGAGGTGCAGCGTGCCACCAGAGCGGGCCGCCGGTCGATCATCGCGTTGTAGACGGCACGGGCCTCGTCGTACCCGGAGTCCTCCGGGCCGATCAACTGGCCCTTGAATGCCGAGAGTTCCTGGCGTGCCGCTTGTACCGGTGTTGTGGACATGTGCATCCCCGTATCTGGAGACCGCCCCAGGTCCCGGCGTCCGGGCCGTGGACCGGACAGGCTCTCCGCCATTGGGTCCGATGTGCCCGTTTCAGCCCGATCAATGATTAGCCTAACCCCGTGACATTCGGCTGGCTCGGCGACCCGGGCCGGCGGCGACGCTCCGTGCGGCCGCGGCCCGGCGGGCGGCGCCGGGCGCGC
>NZ_JBHYXD010000150.1:0-15643 GCF_042751995.1 Streptomyces sp. NPDC059371
CTGTGCCGCATCAGCGTGGCGCCGGCGTTCTCGCTGATGCAGGCTGGCGTTGCGGCCCGGCGCCGACTCACCCTCCGATGCCGGACCGCCTCACCACTTCCCGACCAGCAGCCACCCCTGTTGTGTACGCGGCCCTGGGGATCCGGGGTGTCCGGCCTGGCGGGGCAACGGGGTGCAGGAACAGCAAGCGGGCCAGGGCATCCTCCAACAGACCCCGCAGCGCAAGGCGGGCTTGATCATTGTTGTAAGGCGACGGAGATCCTACGGATAGGGCCGGCCCGGCGCCGCCGGGCATGCTCGATACCTCCTGCATCGTCATGCCGTGAGCAACGAGACACAGCCCGAAGTCCGTGTGAGCCGAACGGGTGCACGTACCGGCCCGGTGCCGACAGAGCCCACCACTGGGCCTTCCTGACCGCGCCGACCCGTTGCGTGGACCCTTGGCCCCCGGCCGGCCCTGTCCGGCGCGAGCGCGGAGGGTCGCCACCCGACGCGCGACGCCACCAGGTGGGCCCCGACCCTCTTCCCGGCTCTCCGTGATCGGTTTTCTGCGCCCGCCCCCACCACACAACTAGGGATCAGAACTAGGGGACTTGGTAGAGGGTTCGGCGTGGGCGCCGGTAGGGGAATCGGCGACGCCGACCGTCCGCGCGCTGAGCGCAGCATGGCCCGGCAGGTGCAGTTGCCGGGCCACCCCGTTCCGGTCCCGGATCGCTGACCCGGGGCGTGGTACCGCCCGCGGGTATGAGAACGGCACCACTCTTCGAGTCTGGCAGCCGCTGTGAAGGGGCACGGCCGTTTCGGGCGAAGCCACGCGTGCCCGGTGACAGCGAGCCTGGACTGATTGCCATCGAAGTTGGACCGCCGGGATCCCAGGGGGCTTTGACCGTGAAGGGCAGCTCAGGGGATAGCCGTCGGCAGGTGGTCGGGAAGGAAGCCGCCCCACTCCCCGGCCGGGAAGAGTTCTGCTGCCAGCTGGAGCAGGCGCAGTGGCTGTTGGCGCAGGCCGGTGACGTTCAGGGTGCGGCCGGTGTCCGCACAGGTCATTCGCTGGTGGATGAGCAGGTGGAGGCCGGCGACGTCCATGAACCGGGCCCCCCGCAGGTCCCAGGTCACCTGGGTGACGGACGGCGGCAGGTCCTGGCTGGCGGTGAGCAGGCGGGGCAGGACGTGGAAGTCGATTTCCCCGTAGGGGGTGATGACGGCTGTGACGCCATCGCTCGTCGTGGTGACGCGCATGGTGGGCGCCCCCTCCCGGGGGTCATGAGCCCAAAGGAACCGAGCGCCGACAGTCACGGCTCCGGTAGCGATGGTGGGATCCCGAATGCCCGTGAAGGGGGCAATGCCCGGAATCCGTAAACCAGCCCCTGCCCTCACGGCACAGGACACCAGCCCATCTCTCGTCCGGCCATCGTCCCACGACGCCGAAGGCTCCGGACACATACCAGTCACGCGCTGGATCGAGCGGGACCCACACCCGCACGGCACACACGTCACGGCACCGCTCACCCCGGGACCGTACGCCGGGCATCGCCACCGTCGCCCCGCACAGCCTGCGGTCCAACTTCGATGACAAGCGGTCCAAACTCGCTGTCACCGGAAGCATGATGGATAGGCGTCACGGGGTGACGCCTCTGGCAACGGCCGTTCGGATCCGTCACCAGCCGCGCCGACAGCTTCCCGGCGGAGTCGCCAGGCCCGGGTGCGGCACTTCGGGGAGCAGTACACCGAGTCGGTCCGCTTACGCAGCGACACCGAGACGCCGCACACCGGGCACAGGCCCTGCGCCCACAGATACTCGCCCCGGATCACCTGCAAGCCTTCACAGAGGGCGCGCTGGTAGATCTCCTCATGGCGCTGCACGCGCCGCCAGTGGCGGCTGCGACACATCGTGTCGCAGTACCGCCTGTTCGGCCCGGCGTCCTTGGGCAGCAGTTCTCTGCACTGCGCGCATCGGCGCACTGGCTTCCTCACCACACTGCAAGGATCGCGCTCAAGGCCCCCGACACAAAGAACGCGCGGGAGGCGCTCTCACTCCTACGCCCCACTGACGTGGCGGGATCCCTTGTCCGCTGACGATGATGAGCAGCGGCGGCCCCGGACCGGCTCCACCCTTTCCGAAGTCCCGGGCCGCCCCTCTATGCCCGATGGCTCAGGTGCGGAAGCGGGAGCGCCAGCCGCAGGCCTCCTGCGCGGCAGCCTGTTCCTCAGCCTCCAGCCCGAGGCGTTCCTGCTTCTGGCGCTCGCGTTCGTCGGCTCGGCCTGCGCCCGGGCTGCGACAGCCCGGTCCTGGCAGTCCTCGCACAGATGCGGGTACAACTCGCGCGACCGGTCCCAGTCCAGTACGTCGACCGCCGCCCATCGTTCGTCGGTCACCGTCGCGGAAGAACTCGAGCGGGCTGTGCAGGGCGCGTTCACACGCCCGCTGCCCAAGTCCGCCGGAGCGCAGATGCGCTACCTCGTCAAACAGCACGGCGGCAGGACGAAGCTAGTGGCCGAACTCCTCGGCATCAGCCAGCGCACCGTCGAGCGGTACGTGAACAACCAGATCAAGACCCCCCGGCCCCAGCTCGCTGACCGGCTGGGGGCCGAGGTCCTCGCCCGCTGGCAGCCGCAGATCCGCGCCCGGGCCAGGCAGGCCGCCGCCACCACCAGCGGCATCATGATCGACGTCCAGGGGCGGTTCGGCTACACCGCTCCGGCCGGCAGCACCGACCAGTCCCGGGTACGCCACCTCACCCTCCCCCTGCCGCCCCACCACGCCGCCCGCCTCTTCCAGGCCCAGCAGGACGGCACCGACGAGGACGATCTCCGCCAGATCGCCGCCGAAGCCCTCGGCGAGGTGTACTTCCGCGACGGCGGTCGCCGCGCCCACGGTCTCGAAGTCCACCTCAAAGACCTCGTCGACCTCCGGTTCGAGCTGTAGGCAAGACAGTCCGGTGCAGACGGACGGACCTGACCGGGTGCCCTGCCCGACGTGCGGGTGAGTTCCTGGCGATCGGGCGTGCCGGCCTCGCCGGGCGTGCCACATTGCTCTGGTCGGGGCGCGGGCGAGGGGTGTCGGTGAGAGCTGTGGAGACAGGTGCGTTGCGGACCGTGCCGCTGGCCGGGGAGCTGACCTCGTCGCTGATCGGGCGGGCCGCGGCCCGCTACGGGCTGGCGGCCGCCGATGTGCTGCGGCTGTGGACGTGTCGCAGCTCCCCCGCCCGGCACGAGGGCGGCGGGGTGCGGGCCGATGCCGAGCTGCTGCTCAACGAGGCCGGACGGCGGGTGCTGGCCGGGCTGTGCGGGGTGGAGCCGGCGGTGCTGGCGCGCGCGTTGCCGGCGTTCACGGTGGAGGATCCCGGCATCGGCGGCGGTGGAGAGGCATCTGTGGCGCGGGGGCGGTGGCGGGCGGCGTCCGCGGTGGCGGGGCCGGCGGCGTTCGGGTGCCGTCTGTGCACCGCGCGGCGCACCGGGCAGGCGGTGCGGGCGGTGCGGTTCGTGCCGCGCTGGCAGCGGGTGTGCATCCGGCACGGGCGCTGGCTGCTGGACGCGGACGCCGACCAGCCCCTGGAACACCTTGCGTTGCAGCAGCTGCCGGAGATGGTGGCGGCGCAGCGGCGGTGGGCGGGGGTGGCCCGGCGTGCAGTGAGCGCCGGGGTGGAGCCGGAGCAGGTTTTCGCTCTGGCCCATGCGGTGGCGGCCCACTGGTGGGATGAGGCCCTGTCCTGGGAGCGCGAGGAGATCTGGCCGCGCCGTCTGCACCGGCTGGCGGGCGGCAACGCCGGGGCGGAGCTGGCGTGGTGGCGGATCGTGGGCCGGGACGCGGCGATCTTCCCCGAAGCCGTGGCGGTCGCGGGGATGCTGCTGGATCCGGCGACGGCCGACCTGCTCTGGAAGTCGAGCGGGGGACGCGGCCACGCGCGCGGCGTGAGGACGATCCGTTCTGCCACCAGCTGGGAGAGCGGGTGGGACGGCCCTGGCTGGGGCCGCTGCTCGCGACCGACCACGGCAGTGTGCTGCACGACTGGACGGGCGCGGTCGTACGCGCCCGCCGTTGGAGCAGTGCGCCGGGACGGCAGGACGATCCGTGGCATCTGAGGAGCAAGCAGCAGCCCGCGAACCTGGCCGGGCAGCTGCGCGTCCTGGCGGCCGAGCAGCGTTCGGGCGGCTCCGGCACCCGATGGGGAGCCACCGTGTCCGCCGAACACCGCTTCCGCATCACCCAGTTGGTCAAGGAGGCCGGCGAGCAGCTGGTGGAGCTGCGCGGCGTGCACAGCGGCACCACCGCCGAGGTGGCCCGCACCCTGCTGGAGCACCTCGCCCGCAGCGCCGAGCTGGTCGAGGAGGCTCTGGCGCACACGGCCGTGGCGGCCGTCACCGCCGGGGTGGCACTGGAGGAGGTCGCCGCGTGGGCCCGCCTGCCCGCCCACGAACTGGCGGAGATCGTGACCGTGGGCGAGGACCACGGCTGAGGTGCCCGGCGGCCGGCGTGGCGGGCTCTGCCCACTGCACGGCGCAGCCCGGCCCGCAGGGAGGCGGGCTGCTTTCGCCTCCCGGGCCCGGATGCGCGTGCGCGCCGTTTCCAGAAGACCGGCGGCGCCTGGCCACTACGCTGTTGCGGAGCCTCGGCAGGCGGCGGTCGAGGACAGGCGCCGAGGGAGCACGTTGAGCAGTCGACCGGGTCCGGCGGCAGCGGGGGCGGACCTTGCCCAGCTGGCGCTCACCTTCCACCACACCCACCAGCTGCTGGACCCTGCCGCGCAGGGGGTGCAGACCTGGGAGGTGCGCATCACCGTGGCCGACACGCAGGTGGGAAGCCTTACGGCCCGTACGCGGTCTGTACTGGCAGTCCGACAACCTGCGCGAGCGGATGGCCGACGAGCAGTCCTTCCCGGCGCTGGTGGCCGCCCAGCTCCTGGACGAGGAGGGCCATTTCACCGACGCGTTCGAGGAGTTCATCGAGTCTGCCTCCAGCGTCCTGGTCGTCGACCGGCTGGAGATGGACGAGGCCTTCGCCGATCCGCTGGTCGCCGCCGTGGTGGTGGCCGCTGTCGTCGACCGGCTGACGGACAACTACTTCGCCGTGGCCCTGCCGGGCAAGAACGCCTGCACGGATGCGGGTTCCGCCCTGCTCGCCGAGGCCGGCACGCTGCTTGGCGCCCAGCCCTTCTCCGACGAACTGCAGATCATCGACAACGCTCTGGCCGCTCCTGAAGAGGCCGCGCAGCGCGTGCGCAGCCGTCTGCGCTCCCCGTCTGCGAGGGCAGGATCGACATCACCCCGGGCTACGACCTGCTGTCCAACGCCGACGCCACCACCTGGTCGGCCAAGGGCGTCGCCGTCGCCCTGAACGGCGTGGACCCGGACGACGAGGACGCCGACTGGAGCAAGGTCGGCCGCGCCGTCCAGGACCAGATCACCAGCAACAAGTTCCAGCGCGCCTCCAGGCTGACGGTCAACGCCGCGCCGGAGCCGGTGAAGAAGGGCAGGACCGTCACGGTCACCGGCAAGCTCTCCCGCGCCAACTGGGAAGACCTCCAGTACCACGGCTACACGGGTCAGCCGGTGCAGCTCCAGTTCCGCAAGAAGGGCAGCGACACGTACACCACGGTCAAGACCGTCAAGACGGACAGTGTCGGCAACCTGAAGACCACCACGACGGCCACCGTCGACGGTTACTTCCGCTACAACTTCGCGGGCACCAAGACCACCCCGGCCGTCAAGACCGCCGGTGACTACGTCGACGTGCGGTAACACCTGACGCGACCAGAGGTCCCCGGCCCTAGGGAGGGCCGGGGACCTCTGTCCGTTCCGGCCGTCCGCGCGCCCGCCCCGGTCCTCGTGGAGGTCGCACGAAGATTCCGTCCGCCGTACAACCGTTCGGGCGTCTCGGCGATCATCTCTGACGAGTCACCAGACTCCGTCGTCACTCGGGCCCTGTGACCACGAGCCGCAAGGAACGTCCACGTCCGGGTCCTGTCTCCTCTGGGGGATCACATGCGTATCCGTGCCACCGTGGCCGCCGTCTGCGGCGCCCTGGCCCTTTCCGCGTTCGTCGCGCCGGGCGCCCACGCCACCGGCTCCACGGGTTCCGACGGGGAACCCTACGAGCTCGACCTGACCTTCTCCTCCGTGAAGATCAACAACGGCAAGCCGATCGTCGTCGGCATCTCCAAGAAGGTCGTCGCTCCGGTCACGTACAGCATCAGGCACGCGGCCTCCGTCGACATCAACGCCGACGACTTCAGGATGGAGATCGGTCTCTACCGCGGCAGTTTCGACAATAAGGACGACGTGATGTTCGACGGGGAGCCGACCTGCACGGAGACCTCGTCGACCACCGCCACCTGCAAGTCCGTCATCGACCTCACCCCGGGCGACAACCTGAGGTTCAACGGCAACGCCACCACCTGGTGGGCCTGGGGCGTCGCCGTCGCCCTGAACGGCGTGGACTCGGACAGCGACGGCGGCGACTGGAGCAAGGTCGGCCGCGTCTACCAGGACATCCCCACCACCACCGTCAAGCTCCAGCGCGCCTCCAGGCTGACGGTCAACGCCGCGCCGGAGCCGGTGAAGAAGGGCAGGACCGTCACGGTCACCGGCAAGCTCTCCCGCGCCAACTGGGAAGACCTCCAGTACCACGGCTACACGGGCCAGTCGGTGCAGCTCCAGTTCCGCAAGAAGGGCAGCGACACGTACACCACGGTCAAGACGGTCAAGACGGACAGTGTCGGCAACCTGAAGACGACCACGACGGCCACCGTCGACGGTTACTTCCGCTACAGCTTCGCGGGCACCAAGACCACCCCGGCCGTCAAGACCGCCGGTGACTTCGTCGACGTGCGGTGACCGGACGCACGGCCATCAGGTGACGTAGCCCTACGCGGGCACGCGGCGGTCGACCCATCTCCACAGGAACTCCAGGACGGCCGCCGCTGTCACCGAGATCAGCACCGCGATCCACGGCATCGTCGTGCCGACCAGCTTCGGCGCGAAGAAGTGCTGGAGCCCCGGCACCACGAGCACCAGCAGGAACGCCCCGCCCATTGAGGCGACGAGGCAGATCCGCCACCAGGTGTAGGGCCGGGCGATGATCGCGAGCACCCACATCGAGACCAGGAACAGCGTCAGCGTCGCGGCGCTCGTCTCCGCCTCCAGCGAGCCCTCTCCCGTGTAGTAGTGGCGCGCGATCAGGTACATCGCGAAGGTCGCCGCTCAGTGGCGGCGGCAGATGGCCCGCTGTTTCGACGACCTGGCTGGCGACCTCGCCGAGACGGGTACGGTCCGCCCGCGCTGCACCGGCGAGGAGATGGCCCTGCACCTGGGCATCGACCGGGCCAAGTCGCTGACGCGGAACCGGCCGCGTCTGGTGGCGCAGACGGTGGCGGGCCTGGATGAGGACCCCAGGACTTCGACTGGGACTGGTGTTTGACCGTCCTGTTCGAGGACCACGACGTGCTGATGCTTTTCGACGCCTCCCTGGACGGGATCGAGGACAGCGGTAACGAGATCAACCAGGCCCTCGGACTTGCCAACCTGGCCGCCGCCCAGTGGTTCGTGCCCTTCCGCGCCAGCCAGGCCCGCGACCCCGACCGCGGCTTTGGCCGCTTTTGACCTTGGCCTCCACCGCCACTCTGGCCCGGGCGGTTCAGAAGAGCACGGCGGCTCTGGCGCCGCGGCAGACCGGCTCCGGCCTTGGCCGGAGGCGGGTTGAGGACGGACACGCTCGGGCTGCTGACCCGCCTGGGCGGGAAATGGTGGACCGTGGCCAAACGTGATGTGTGGGTGCGCGTCGGGGACGACCTGGTGCGCGGCGACACCGTCGTGGGCGTCACCGTGAGCGATCCGCACTACCACCACGAGACGTTCAAGATCATGCTGAAGGTCACGGGACACCGCGACCACCTGTGGCTCGACTCCGGTGTCCGCGACGACGACCGGGGTGACGGGCGCGAGCAGGTCAACGCGCTCGCGGATGCCTTCGTCGACACGCTCGCGCGCGGCGCGGCGCGGCGATGCCGTCCGGCGCCCTGATCCGGCTCGGTTCAAACGAGGACGACTCGGGATGGGTGCTGTCGTCTCTGGGATAGCGGCGAAGGGATCCCACCTGCCCACACACCCCGCGGCCCGAGGACGGGAAAGTGCAGGGGTGTGCACTGACAGCGGCGCGTCCGGGTGTCATCCTGACCCCGCGCAAACCCCAATGAACCAACGGTGCAGCGTAGTTGGGGTTACCGGCCGGTTCGCCTGCGCGGCGTGACCGGTAGGGCGTTATGTGGAGTATGTGATCACGGAAAGCAGCCAGGGCGGCCCGCAGGACGGCTTACCCGCCCGCGCGCACGGCACCGTGCGGGTGCCGGAAAGCGCCGCGGTGGAGGCGGAGTTCGCCGGGCCGGAAGGCCTGCTGGTGCAGCGCCGCTGGGCGGAGGCCGCCGTCGCGGAGCCCTTCGAGCGCCTGGCGCCGGTGGCAGCGTTCCCGGTGATACCGGGGCGGCGGTGGGGGCCGGGCTGGTGGTGGTCAGCCACCACCGGCCGGCATGTGACGCACGGTTCGCAGGCGATGTGCATGCAGCTGATGCTGCTGGACCGCGATCCGCGCGTGGTGGCACTGGCGGCGCGGCCGGTGCGGCTGATCTGGCGGGACCCGGACAGCAGGCGGACGCTGACCTGGGTGCCCCAGCTGTTCGCCCGCTACGCCGACGGAAGCGCCCTGCTCGCCGACTGCCCCGCCACCGCAGAACCGGCTGCGGGGCGGGCCGCGCGCGCGGCGGCCGTGCTTCAGGCGGCGTGTGCGGCGGTCGGGTTCACCTACCGGCGGCTGGTGCCGCCGGATGCGGTGGTGGCGGCGAACGTGCGCTGGCTGGCCGGCTACCGCCATCCCCGCCACCGCGACGCGCCCGTGCGACCGGCCAGGCCGATGAGCGGGTGGTGGCCGCGGTGCTGGAGGCACTGCGCCGCCAGCGCGGCCGCTCCAAGGGCACGCTGAAGGGGCTGCGGGAGCTGACCGGGCACATCCTGGCCGACACCCACGGGCCGGGCACGGTGGCACTGCCCGCGCCGTCGACGTTCAACCGGTTGGCGCGGGTACTGGCCGACCCGCTGGAGCATCCCGGACGGCCCGCCCGCACCGCGACGGCCGCGCCGGTGCGGCCCTTCACGCCGACGGTGGCACTGCAGCCGGGCGAGCTGGTGCAGATCGACACCACCCGCCTCGATGTGATGGCCATCGGCGAGGACGGCCGTGCGGTGCGCCCGGAACTCACGATCGCTCTCGACGTGGCGACCAGGTCGGTGGTGGCGGCCGTGCTGCGCGAGGAGGGCACCAAAGCCGTGGACGCCGCCCTGCTGCTGGCAGAGATGGCCGTACCGCACCCAGTGCGGCCCGGCTGGGGCGAACAGCTGCGCCTGGCGCACGCCGCCGTCCCCTACGACCGGCTCCTCGCCCTGGACGGGCGGCTTGAGTCGGCGGCGGCGCGGCCGGTGGTGGTGCCGGAGACGATCGTCATCGACCGCGGGGCCATCTTCGTCTCCGCCGCGTTCCTGGCCGCCTGCGAGACCCTGGAGGTGAACGTGCAGCCCGCGCCGCCGCGCTCCCCGGCCGCCAAGGGCGCCGTCGAGCGGACGTTCGGAAGCATCAACTCGCTGTTCGCGCAGCACGTCGCCGGCTACACCGGCCCCCACGTCCTGGCGCGCGGCGAGGCGGTCCAGGACGAAGCCCGGTTCACGGTGGCGCAGTTGCAGGAACTGCTGGACGAATGGATCACCGCGTGCTGGCAGCACCGCCCGCACGACGGGCTGCGCCACCCCCTGCTGCCGAAGAAGGCGCTGGCCCCCAACGAGATGTGGGGCGCGCTGCTGGGCGCGTGCGGGTACGTGCCGTGGCCGCTGGGCGGCGCCGACTACCTGGAACTGCTGCCGGTGCGCTTCCATCCCGTCACCGGCCGCGGCATCCGCATCAACCACCGCACCTACGACCACGCCGTGCTCAACGAGCACCGCGGACGGCCCTGCACCGCCGGGCCCGGCGGCAGGTGGGAGATCCACCTCAACCCGCACGACGTACGGCAGATCTACATCCGGCTGCCCGACGGGCGCCTGCACGAGATCCCGTGGATCCACCGCGACCACGTCCACGCCCCCATGGGCGAGACCGCCTGGCGCCACATCCGCGCCGCCTTCGGCCGGCGCACGGACCGCGAGAAGCACGAAGCGGCCCTCGCGGAGGCCGCCGACCAGGTCCTGCGCCGCGCCCGTCCCCTGCCCGGCCCCGGCGCACCCACGGCAGCAACGCCCCGCCAGGTGCCGGCGGCAGGCAGGGCGGGCCCGCAGACAGCAGGCCACGACGCACAGACCGGTGACGCACAGACCGGGGGCGGTCAGGACGCCGAGGACAGTCCCGACACCGCCGGCGCCCGCACCCCTGCCGATGACGGCAGCCAAGCCGGTGGCGATGAGCCCTTGGCGCCGGCCCGATTCGCGCTGTACGACGCCTTCGAGGAGGCCGAGCACTGGTGACCAGCCCCGAGACCACGCCCCCCGTCGAGGAAACGTCCGCGCAGGCAGTCACCACCTTCGATGCCTTCGCCCGCTTCGCCCACGCCCCACCGCCCACTCCGCCGCAGCCCGGCCAGGCACCGCGCTCGCCGGAGGAACGCCTGGCCTACCACTCGCGGTTCGTCACCGTGCGCACCCCGGCCATCGAGACCCTCTCGCGCAGCGTGCGCACCCTGATGATCCTCGGCCGCCACCAGCAGGTGACCGCCCGCCCGTCGCTGATCGTCACCGGCCCGGCCACCACCGGCAAGACCACCGCGCTGCTCGAGGTCGGCCGCACCTGCCACCTGGCCCACACCCGCCGCGCCCAACCCGGCAACGACCGTGTGCCCGTCGCGTATGTACTGGTGCCACCGGGCGCCACCGCCAAGACCCTGGCCGGGGAGTTCGCCCGCTATCTCGGTATCCCCCTCACCACGCGCATGACCACCGCGCAGATCACCACGGCTGTCTGCCACACCTACACCGCGGCCGGGGTCAAGCTCGTGCTGATCGACGAGATCCACCGCCTCAACCCGCGCACCTCCACCGGCGCGGAGGCCGCCGACTGGCTCAAGGACCTCACCGAACGCGTACCCGCCACCTTCGTCTACGCGGGCATCGACGTCACCGCCGGCACGGTGTTCACCGGGGTGCGCGGTGCGCAGCTGGCCGGGCGCGCCTCCCTCATCGACTGCGGGGCGTTGCCCGCCCGCGCCGGCGGCCGGGAGCCGTTCCGCGAGCTGATCGCCGCCCTGGAAGCGGCCCTCGACCTGCCCGCCCACCGCACCGGCAGCCTGCCCAGGCTGGCTCCCTACCTGCACGAGCGGACCGCCGGACGGATCGGCAGCCTGGCCCGCCTGATCCGCCAGGCCGCCATCGAAGCCATCCTGGACGCCAGCGAGCGCATCACCAGAACACTGCTGGACTCCATTGCGCTGGACCACCTCGCCGAGGAGCACTACCGGCCCCGCACCCCCGCCCGCCGCGCCCGGCCCGGCAGCCGGTGACCACCCCCACCGCGAGCCGCCCCGCCGTGCGAGCCGCAACCGCGAGGCCACCGCCTCCTACCTCACCCGCCTCGCGGCCGCCTACCACCTCAGTGCCGCCCAGCTCCTGGACGGCCTGCACATCACCACCACCGGCACCCCCGCCGCCCCGCCCGCCACCGAAATCCACCTCAGCAACGAAGCCGCCCGCCGCCTGTCCCACTTCACCCGCATCCCGCTCGCACACCTCGCCCGCGCCCTGGCCCGCCGGCCCCCGCCCGCCGCCATCGGCACGGCCCGCGCCGCCACCGCCCGCTGGCAGCCCGCCCAGCCCGTAATACAGCCGCTGCCCGCGTGCACCGCCTGCACCGCTCACCGCAGCCCGCACCAAGCCGTCCCCGCATGGATCCACCCGGCACCGGGCCTGCCCCGGGCCCTCATCTGCACCCGCCACCAGCAAGCCTCAAGCGACCCCAGACAGCGCACCCCCCTCAAGATCCGCGCCGTCCCCGAACTCACCCGTGCCCAACTCACCACCCGCCGCCCGCCCACGGCGTCCTCCCTGAGCTGGGCATCGACGATCACCACACGCTGGTACGACCACCACCAACACCTGCACCAGCGCTGGCACACCCGCCTGCACCAGCTCACCACCACCAACCCCCACCTCACCCCAGGCCCGGCCTCACCCGCCCTGACCTGCCGGAACCTGATCACCTACCCCGAAACCCTCACCCTCGCCACAGCCCTCGACCGCCTGCCCCCACACCCCCTGACACCCACCCAGCAGACCGCCTTCCTCCACGACCTCGCCCACCGCCTCCAACTGCCCCGCCTCGCACCCGCCGGCCACGACCTGCTCCGCCAACGCCTCACCACCCGCTGAACCGCCCACACCCCTTGCCGCCCCCGCACACAACCAGCCGGCACCGGTACCTATAGGCGCGCCAACCACACTGAGCAACAACCGCCGCCCCACCCAGCTCACTGCGCAACACCAAACAGCCAGCTAAGCCCACCTACCACCCGTCACCGACCCCGCAGCCCCGCATCGGCTGCCCCCGCAAGGCGAACACACTGCTCAGCACAACTGAACAACAGCAGGTCACCATCAAGATCAATAAGCAAAAGCGTCAGCTACGCCACACCGAAGCTTGACCAGTCGACGTCTGTCTCACCGAAGTCTGTCCGCAGTTCAATGCGGGCGGTCCTGGGCAGTGAGGTTTTGGAAGCGTCCGGAGCAGATTCACGGCCTGCCAGCGGCCGCTCCGGCACAATCCCAGGATGATCGGCAACCGGATCACCTATCGCACGGCGGACGGCGTCCGCATACCCGGCACCTGGCGGCACGTCTTCATCCGCAACGGCGGCCACTATTTCCTCACCGACCTCTTCATCTACGCTGACGGGCTCATCGACTGCTGGGGCTTGGTCACCGTCGTGGAGTTCGAGGAGAAGCTGCGCACCGGCTGGGTGGCGACCAGCTTCCCGGAAGGCGGCGAGGCCTCCGCACACGAGCTGGCGGACTGGAAGTTCTGCGAACCGAAGAGCTGGCTCACGCCCGAGCTGTTGGTCGCTGAGGTCCGCGACACCATCGACCAACTGAACGGGCGGTCCGACTCGACCGGCCGCTGCCTGGCCGCCGTCGACGTCTTTCTCGCCGACCGGACCGAGGGGAACCGGGCCGCGGCCCGCGCCGCGTTCCTGAACATCCCAAAATCGCAGCGCCGCTACGCGCTGGGCGACATGGACAACAAGGACCGGCCGCTACGGGTCCTGGTGGCAGGGCCCGGCGCCCAGACCTACCTGCCGTTCGACGGAACGGTCACACAGAAGGACTACGACAGCGCCGTCGCGTACTTCGAGGAGCGGGCCCGCTGGACGGCCGAGAGGGCCACTCGCGTCCCCGCGGACGGACCGGCGACACCGCACGCCCCCGCCGTCCAGCTCTACCACTCGTTCCCGACGCAGCCGGTTGACGATCCCGGCATGCTCAGCCTGCGACACGACTACCCCGCCCCGATCACGGTCAACGGAACCCGCTACCCCTCCGTCGCCCACGCCTACTGGGCCCTGTCGGTCGCCGATCCGGAGACCCGGCTCGCGATCGCGGCAGCAGAGACCGCCGCCACAGCACGCGTGCTTGCCACTGAGGCCCCTCGCCGCGAGAGCTGGGAACACGCTCGAACCGCCGTCATGACACACCTGCTGAACGCCAAGTACGACCAGCACCCCGAACTGGCTGAGGCCCTGCTGGCGACGGACGACGCCACCGTGATTTACGACGACATGAACTCGACCTTCTGGGGCGACAACGCCGGCCGAGGCCGCAACTGGTCCGGACGCATCCTCGAACTCGTCCGCTCCGAACTGCAAGCACAACGAGCAGGGATTCTCGAGATGTGAAGCTGCCAGGTGTGCGACCTCCCTGAGCCGGTCAGACTTCGGTGAGACGGGTCAACGGGACCCAGAAGTGATGCGGCAGTGGATCTTCACCGCTCGGAGCGCCGTGTCCGGGCAGCTCGCGGATCGTTGGACCAGCAGTCGCGTACGTGGGAGTGGACCTGATGCGCGAACGCCTGAGGGTTCTGGGTGCCGCTGCCCGGTCCAGGGTTCTCAGCCGTGGCCCAGCCCGTGCCCGCGCTCTGGCAGGGCCGGGCCACACTCTCTTCTTGTGGGCCTGTCCCGTTCACGGCCTGCTGTCCAACGCGCATGTCATGCCCGCCATCGGCCGCCGACCACTGCCCCGCACTGGAGAGCTGGTATGAGCCATGGATCCCTGCGCGATGCCTCGGTGGTCGTAGCGCGCGACAACAACGATCTCGTCGCGCTGCTGAGCGCCGACTTCCCCACCCACGCAGGCCCGTATCTGTTCCTTCCCGGAGGCCGCCGCGAAGACGGCGAGAGTCCACTGGAGTGCGCCCGCCGCGAGCTGCGCGAGGAAGCCGGCGTGAGCGCCGAGAGCTGGACACCGCTGGGCTCGCACGCGATCACCCTGCAGTCCCCCGCACGCGTCCACCTCTTCGAAGCCCGCCACCTGACCCTGGGAGCCCAGGAACTGACCGCGACGGAACAGGACTTCCAGCTGATGTGGTGGCCGATGCAGGATGCGCTTCACGCGGTGCGCGAGGGACGATTCCTCCTGCCCGCGGGACCACTGGCCCTGCTCATGGCCGAGCACCGCTCCAGCGGACGCTGAACCCCGGTACCGAGGGGCGCACGTGATCGATCGACCGTGCACAGGCAGCGGGCTGCGGGACGCTCGAGGCCGTCGCGCAGCCGCTGAGAGCCACAAACAGCCCGCCCCGTGCAATCACGGGGCGGACCGTCGAGGTGCGTGTGGCTGTGAAGGGCGGTCGCCTACGCGGCGAAAGGCTCCATGAGGCTTCAGCCGGACGATCGTCCTCATGGGCTATAGGTGAGGCCCGGGGACACTGTCCCCTCCACAACCACACCCCCCACAACACGACCCGGCGCCCGGACATTCCCGAAGACAGACGAAGCGACCAGGACCGCAGCCGCCGCCCGGAGGGATGACCCACGCCCTGCCCAACTTCCGCTTGCCACGTAGTCCGACCCTGGCGTGGAGGAAGCAGGGGGCCACGCGTTGAGGCCGCGGAAGCGGAGTTCGGCATCGATCTGTCCGCCACACTCCCGCTGTTCTAGGACTGCTATGCCCAGGCTGTGCGGAATGGCGATCTCTGGTCCACCTCCGCTGGGACCTGTGCCGGTAAGCACGGCCGCTGAGGGCAGCTCAGTGCCCTTCCCGAGGGTCATGAGAGTTTTATGGAGGAACCCCATTGAGGCCACACCCGTGAAGGTCGGCAGATGGCGTGGGTGGACAGTACTCCCGAAGAACAGATTGTTTCGGCTTCGCTGGCCGACCTCGTCGAGACGCATCAGTCGCTGGACAGCGCGAACCTCTCTACCGGGCCCGGAGATGTCATGGCAAATCCCCCAGGATCCCGTGCAGTGTCCGGCCGCTCCTCGCCTCACCACCCCGCCGGGGCGCCGACTCGGTCGGCGCGAGCGCGGAGGGCCACCGCCCGACGCGCGACGCCCACCAGACGATGCCCGAACCCTCTTACCGCTCCTCCGTCCTGTTCTGCCCCCGCCTTCTAGGGGCAGAACAGGAC